>SKTG01000386.1 GCA_007118045.1 Nitriliruptoraceae bacterium | reverse complement strand
GGTGGTAGCGCCACAACGCGGCCAGCGTTCCGACCGCCATGGCGGCACCGACCGCGGCGAAGGTCCCGACCAGCAGGAACGCCCAGGAGGTCTCACCCAACGTGCGCCTCGTCTCCGGCAATGGGCCGGCAGTGTACGAGGGGACGGGAACGGCTCGGAGCCGGCGACGCCCACGACGATGGTCGTCCGACCGGGAACCCGGCGGCTCCTCCCAACGTCCCACCGACGAGGATGGTCCTCGGCCGGGAGCCCCGGTCCCCGGTCACCGGACGAGTGAGACGAGGCTCGGTATGCGCATCACCAGGTTCGCCGCCCTGGCGGCCGTGGCACTGCTGCTGGCCGCCTGCGGCGCGGAGGAGAGCACCGGGCCGACCGAGGAGCCGGCCGAGGAGGAGACCCCCGACCCGCCCGACGACGAAGCCGACCGGGACGACGACGGAGCAGAGAACGATACGGGACCGGACGAGCACGGGACCGATCCCGACGACGTGGACGATGGGCTCGTCGACGAGGTGGCAGCGGCCGTGGAGCACGCCGCGGCGGATCTCGACGTCTCGGTCGACGAGATCACGGTGCTCCGTGCCGAGCAGGTGACCTGGTCGGACGGGTCCCTCGGCTGCCCGCGCGCGGGCGAGATGTACACGCAGGCTCTGGTGGAGGGCTACCGCATCGAGGTGGAGGCCGCGGGCGAGCGGCTCCACTACCACGGCGCCGACGGTGACGAGCCATTCCGCTGCGACGACCCCGAGGACCCGACCGAGGGCGACGTCGCGACCAGCTGACCACGACCCGAGGACCCGACCGAGGAGGACGTCGCGACCAGCTGATCATGGCCGGTGCGCCGAGACCCGGCCTTCCCGGCACGCGTCGTCACTCCGGGCTCGGGCACACCACCGCCCCGGCCGAGGTGGCCGGGGCGGTGCCCACCCAGGAGAGGATGGGAGCTCGCGCTCGGTCAGCCCGCGCTGACACCGTTGACGTGGAGGAGCTCGCCCTCGCCGTCGAACTGGAACGTCAGCGAGACCCACTCACCCTCGGACACCTCGTAGTACCACGCGAGCTGGCCGCGGTGGGCCACGGGCGTGCCCTCGGCATCCGTGATGCCGAGCCACGCAGCGTTGAAGGAGCCGCCGGTCTCGTCGACCACGTTCTGCTTGTACCGGGCCGGTTCCCGCTGCACGAGCTTCGCGTAGTCCCCGATGTCGTGCTGGACACGTACGTAGGCGACCCCGTTGATCTCCGAGAAGGTGATGGCCTCGGGCTCGAGCTCGACGGGTGTCGCCACCCCGCTCAGCCAGTTGCCCCGCTCGAGTCCGGGACCCTGGCCGTTGCCGGGTGCGGCCACCGCCGGCGCCACGGCACCGAACGCCAGGGCGACGACCATGGTCGTCGTCACGAGTGTCTTCCTCATATCCGTCCTCACTCCGCGCCGTGCGCGGTTCGACGTCTCTGCCCCTGCCGCGCCGACGCCGGGACCCACCCGGCGGCGCGCGGAACCTGTCGTGGGCAGCGGCCTACCGCGCCCGATGACGGTTCCCGGGAGGTATCGGCAGCCCCGGTCCGCGGCTGTAGCCGCGTACGTGCACCTGGCGACCGCCGCGCGTCGGCCGGACGCTCGCCGTCGCCCGGGTCGAGGATCGCGCGCCATCGCCGCGCGTCGAGCCCGAGGCTCGTGGCCCACGAGCTAGTTCAGGCTCGGGTCCTCGGGGTAGGTGGCCAGCAGCTTGAGGTCCCCCGGCTGACGCCGCAGCACGGCGTGCCAGAGGCCTTCGGGGTCGTCGGTGAACACGTCACCCGGCTGCGCGTCGACCGTGAACCATGCGCCCTGGGCGATCTCGGTCTCGAGCTGCTCGGGGGCCCAACCGGCGTACCCGGCGAAGACCCGCACCTGCTCGAGATCGACGGCGGCGAGCGCCGGGTCGGTGTCGAGATCCACCAGCCGGACCCGGTCCAGCGTCGCGGTGGAGCCGTCGGCGCCACCCCCGGTGGTCGCCGAGCCGAGCGCCACGACCGCCGTCGGCTCGACGGGGCCACCCCCGAACACCACCCGCGGGTCCGCTGCGAGGTCCACCCAGTCCGCCAGCGTCTCGTGGACGGGCACGCTGGATGCCCGGTTGAGCACGATGCCGAGGGCGCCGTCCTCGTCGTGGTCGAGCACGAAGATCACGACCCGGGCGAAGTTCGGATCGTCCAACGCCGGGGTCGCCACGAGCAGGCGCCCCGTGTGCCACGTGTCCATGCTGGCCTCCTCGTGCGCACGGTACCGGTGCCAGGTGGAACCCTGCGGGACGGAGCGATCATCCCGCCGGCGGTACCTCCGTCTGACCGTGCCCCAGGCGCCGCGGCGGAGCTCCCGGGTCGACCGGTGCCCGCGACCCGTGCGGTGTCGAGGCGGCTGCCGCCGAGAGGTGAGCACCACTGGAACGCGGGAACACCGTCCCACACCGATGTGGAAGGCCTACGATCGCCGTGCCCGCTGACGCCGGGGCCGGGCCAGCCGTGCCGGTGGGCAGGGGGCTGGCATGGCCGTGGACGACCTCGTCGGGGCGGTGCTCGTCGCCGGGCTCGTGCTGTTCCTCGTCGGCGCCGGCGCCTGGCGTCCGACCTACGACCGCCCGTTCCCGGAGACGTTGTCCGCGATCCGCCGCGACCGCTCCCGCTGGCGCTGGATCCACGTGTGGATGATCGCCGCGATGCTGACGACGCCAGCCGGCTTCGCCGCCACGGTCGTCGTGCTCGATCGGCCGACCGCGCGCGCCCTCGCGCTGATGGGCGCCGTGGTCTACGCGCTGGGCGCGGTGTGCTGGATCGCCTCGCTGACGTTCCGACTGACCGTGGTCCCCTGGGCGGCGGAGGTCGCGGCCACGACCGGCTCGCCGCCGCCCTCCGCCACCGCCCTGGACCGCTGGGCGACGTGGCTGTACGCGGTACACATGTGCGGCGCCTACGTCGCCTCCGCCGTCCTGGCCATCGCGGCGCTCACCGAACCCGTCGGGCCCTCGTGGCTCGGTTGGGCCGGGATCGTGTGGGGGCTGTCCTTCCTGCTCGGTTTCCTGACACCGAGGGTCGCGGTGGCCTTCCGGCCGCCGTTCTGGGCACACGCCTACACGGGCGCGGTCGGGGTGGCCCTGCTCGTGACCTGACGGCACCCGTCACCGGACGCAGCTCACCACCTCGCGCGGCTCGTCACCCGACGTGGCCCGTCCTCTGACGTGACTCGTCGCCATCGTGAAGGACAGGTCACCCTCCGGCCGTTCGCGACGGCGGCCGTTCGCGACGGGCGGCCGATCCCGGGGGACGGCCGCCCGTCGGCGAGCTGATGCGTCAGCGGTGG
>SKTG01000072.1 GCA_007118045.1 Nitriliruptoraceae bacterium | reverse complement strand
GCTGCTCCGTCCGCGACCGCGCTGCTCCGTGCCGGCGCTCCCTACCTCGTGCTGATCGCCCTCGTGCTCCTGACCCGGACCGTGCCGGCCATCGCGGAGCCTCTCGAACGCGCCGAACTGGCCTGGCAGCTCGCGGGTGGGTTCGCGGGCAGCTTCGCTCCGCTGACCCATCCGGGAACCCTGCTCGTGGCCGCGTTCCTCGGTGGGGCGCTGCTGCAGCGGGTCGGTGGGCGGGCGGTCCGCGCGGCTCTCGTCACGACGCTGCGCCAGCTCGTCCCCGTGGCCATCGCCCTGATCGCGATGCTGCTGCTCGCGCGGCTGATGGTCCGATCCGAGATGACCGCCGCGCTCGCGGAAGCCGCGGCCGCGTCCGCGGGCTCGGCCTGGCCGGTCCTGGCGCCCCTCGTGGGTGTCCTCGGCACGTTCGTGACCGGCTCGGCCACGGCGTCCAACGTGCTCTTCACCGACCTGCAGGCGGCCACGGCCACGCGCCTCGACCTGCCCGGCCTACCCCTGCTCGGCGCCCAGAACTTCGGTGCCGGCGTCGGCAACGCCGTGTGTCCGCACAACATCGTGGCGGCCGGCGCGACGGTGGGCCTGGTCGGCGCCGAGGGTGCCGTCCTTCGGCGGACGCTCGGCGTGACCCTCGGCTACGCGCTGCTGGGTGGGCTGCTCGCGCTCGTGCTCGTCTGACGCCGCGTCTCGAGATCCGGACACGGGATCCGATCACGGGAGCCGATCACGGGATCCGCACGAGACCCGTCACCACATCGGGCCAGCCGGTCACGGGATCGGGCCAGCCGGTCACGGGATCGGGCCGGCCCGTCGCGAGATCGGGCCAGCCACACGGGCCTGGGGCGTTCAGCCGCGGCGGGCGGCCCTCACCCTGCGGACATCCCGCGCCCGTCAGACGTTGGCCGCCTCCATCGACGCCAGCTCGCGCTTGAGGTCCCCGAGCTCGTCGCGGAGCCGGGCCGCGTACTCGAACCGCAGCTCCCCGGCCGCCTCGTGCATCTCCTCCTCGAGCCGCTGGATCAGGGCACGGAGATCCTCCTGCGGGAGGTCGCCGGGGTCGACCGCGTCCCTCGCGACGCCGCCCCCCGTGGTCGCGTCCGCCTGGTACTCCTCACCGAGCTCCTCCGCCCGGACGGCGGCGATGATGTCGCCGACGCGCTTGCGGACGGTCTGCGGGTCGATCCCGTGCTCGGTGTTGTAGGCGAGCTGCTTCTCCCGACGCCGCTCGGTCTCGTCCAGCGCCCGACGCATCGAGTCCGTCAGCTGGTCCGCGTACATGATCACGCTGCCGTCGACGTTGCGGGCCGCCCGACCGATGGTCTGGATCAGGGACGTCTCCGAGCGGAGGAAGCCCTCCTTGTCCGCGTCGAGGATGGCGACCAGGGACACCTCGGGCAGGTCCAGACCCTCGCGCAGCAGGTTGATGCCCACCAGCACGTCGAACTCTCCGAGCCGCAGCGAACGCAGGATCTCCACCCGCTCGACGGTGTCGATGTCGGAGTGCAGGTAGCGCACCCGCACGCCGTTCTCGAGCAGGTAGTCGGTCAGGTCCTCGGCCATCTTCTTGGTCAGCGTGGTCACGAGCACACGCTGGTCGCGTTCCGTGCGGACCCGGATGCGCTCCATCAGGTCGTCGATCTGGCCCGCGGTCGGTCGCGTCTCCACGGCGGGATCGACCAGCCCGGTCGGGCGGATGATCTGCTCGGCGACCGTGTCCGACTCCCGGCGCTCGTACGGCCCGGGGGTCGCCGACACGAACAGCCGCTGCCCGATCCTGTCGAGGAACTCGTCGAAGGTCAGCGGGCGGTTGTCGCGGGCCGAGGGCAACCGGAAGCCGTACTCGATCAGGTTGTCCTTGCGCGAGCGGTCGCCCTCGTACATGCCACCGATCTGCGGCACCGTGACGTGCGACTCGTCGAGGAACACCACGAAGTCGTCCGGGAAGTAGTCGAGCAGCGTGTACGGGGCCTGGCCGGGATCGCGCCCGTCGAAGTGGCGCGAGTAGTTCTCGATGCCGTTGCAGAACCCGACCTCGCGGATCATCTCCAGGTCGTAGTTGGTGCGCATCTTCAGCCGCTGCGCCTCGAGGAGCTTGCCCTCGCGTTCGAACTCGGCGAGGCGCTCCTGGAGCTCCTCCTCGATCTGCACGACGGCCCGATCGAGCGCCTCCTGCGAGGACACGTAGTGCGAGGCCGGGAAGATCGCCGCCTGGCGTATCGGCTTGCTGACCTCGCCCGTGAGCGGATCGACGCGGGTGATGCGATCCACCTCGTCGCCGAAGAACTCGATGCGGATGGCCTTCTCGTCGTCCGCGGGGAACACCTCGAGGGTGTCGCCGCGCACGCGGAACGTGCCACGCACGAGGTTGAGGTCGTTGCGCGAGTACTGCAGGTCCACGAGCTTGCGCAACGACGCGTCGAGGCCGGCCTCCTCGCCGGGCCGCAGGGCCAGCACGTGGTCCTCGTACTCGAACGGCGAGCCGAGCCCGTAGATGCAGGACACCGAAGCGACCACCACCACGTCCCGCCGCGACAGCAGCGCCATGGTGGCGCGATGCCGCAAGCGGTCGATCTCGTCGTTGATCGACGAGTCCTTCTCGATGTAGGTGTCGCTGGAGGCGATGTAGGCCTCCGGCTGGTAGTAGTCGTAGTACGAGACGAAGTACTCGACCGCGTTGTCCGGCAGGAACTCGCGGAACTCGTTCGCCAGCTGGGCGGCGAGGGTCTTGTTCGGCGCCATGACCAGGCAGGGACGCTGGAGGTTCTCCAGCACCTTCGCGGCGGTGTAGGTCTTGCCCGTGCCGGTCGCCCCGAGCAGGGTCACCGCCCGTTCGCCGGCCTCGAACGCGGCCGCCGTCTCCGCGATCGCCTGCGGCTGGTCACCGGCCGGGCTGAAGTCGCTGACCACGCGGAACGGGGTGTCATCGCGGACCAGCTGGTGCAGTGCGCTGCGATCGCTCATGGGCACGAACGTACCCGGTGCCGGTGACGCGACACCGGGGGCCACCCGCGCGCCGGGATGCGCCGCGACACCGGCCGGCGCCGGTGCGGTTCGGTCACCGCTCGGCGGCCGTTCCCAGGTGCCCCATCCGGCCGCTCATGCGGTCGACGGGTTCGTACGGGCCCTCGGGAGCGAGCTCCCCGAGGTCGAGCTCGCGCAGGCTCTCGGAGAGCGCGGGCAGACCGTCCGCCGAGGGCTGGGCCTCCGCCGGCGGGGTCAGCGCCCAGGCGTCGATCCACTCGGCGGCGACCCGGCCGGCGCGGCCGTCGGAGAGCCGCCGCAACGGCCGGGCGTCCTGGTCCAGCAGCTCGGCCAGGAGGGCGGGC
>SKTG01000262.1 GCA_007118045.1 Nitriliruptoraceae bacterium | reverse complement strand
GCCTCGAGCGGCACCGCCGTGCTGGCGGCCCTCACCCTCGGGGCCGGTGTCGCGACCGCTCCGCCGGCGGACGTCACCGCTGCTCCGGCGGACGTCGCCACCTCGCTGAACGCCGGCCAGGCACGGATCGAGGCCGCGGAGCCGGGCGCCGACGCGCTCGTCCCGCCGCTGAGTTCGCCCGACCCGGACACCCTGGTCCCCGAGGTGGTGAGCACCGACGCGGGCGGGGAGGCCGACGACGAGGTGGTGTACGAGGCCGCCGACGGCGAGCGGATCGACGCCGAGCGCATCCGCGACTTCCTCGAGGGTCGCGATGCCCCGCTCGCCACGGAGGCCGAGACCCTCGTGGCGGCGGGGGTGGAGCACGACGTCGACCCGCGGTTGGTGGTCGGCATCGCGGTCGCGGAGTCCTCCGGCGGCGAGCGGCTCCCGGCCAGCACCCACAACGCCTGGGGCTGGTCCGGTACCGGTCCCCACGGGCTGAAGTCGTGGTCCTCGTGGGAGGAGAGCATCGACGACTTCACCGAGCGCCTCGGCAGGCTCTACGAGACGGAGTCGGTGGACGAGGAGATGGCCAGGACCTACGTGCCCCCGAACTGGCGCTGGTGGCTGGAGACGGTCACCTGGGTGATCGACGAGATCTAGGAGGCTCGGTCAGCCGTCCTCGGGGGACGGGTCCACGTTGCCGCCGGCGTGCAGCGCGGGGATGCGCCCGAGCTTGCCGGCCTGGAAGTCCTGCACGGCCTGCATGACCTCCGCCTTGGTGTTCATCACGAAGGGGCCGTACCAGGCGATCGGCTCCCGGATCGGTCGTCCCCCGAGCAGCAGCACGTCCATCTTGGGCGCACGCGATTCCTGCGACCCGCGAGCCTCGAGCGTGATGGTGTCCCCGGCACCGAAGACCGCGAGCTGGCCCATGTCGATCGGACGCCGGTCGTCACCGACGTGGCCACGTCCCGCCAGCACGTAGGCGAGTGCGTTGAAGTCGGCGCGCCAGGGCAGACGCAGCTGCGCGCCCGGTTCGAGGGTGGCGTGCACCAGGGTGATGGGGGTGTAGGTCGAGCCGGGACCGACGTGACCGCCGAGGTCCCCGGCGATCAACCGCAGCAGGCTGCCGCCGTCGGGCGAGGTCAGCAGCCGCACGTCACCGCTGCGCAGGTCCTGGTAGCGCGGCGCGTTCCACTTCTGGTCCGCGGGCAGGTTGACCCACAGTTGGAAGCCGTGGAACAGGCCACCCTTGACGACCACGTGCTCGGGGGGCGTCTCGATGTGCAGCAGCCCGGATCCGGCCGTCATCCACTGGGTGTCGCCGTCGGTGATCGAGCCGCCCCCACCGTGCGAGTCACGGTGGTCCAGGATCCCGTCGAGCATGTAGGTGACGGTCTCGAAGCCGCGGTGGGGGTGCCACGGCGTGCCCTTCGGTTCACCCGGGGCGTACTCGACCTCACCCATCTGGTCGAGGTGGATGAACGGGTCGAGGTCGGCCTGCTCGGCGCCGGCGAAGGCGCGTCGCACCGGGAAGCCCTCGCCCTCGAAGCCGCGGGGCGCGGTCGAGACCGACCGGACGGGTCGCTCCCGGGCGGTGGTGCTCGCCGGCGCGGACACGCGCGGCAGGGTGAGCAGGTCTTCCACGGTCACGGCGGGCATGTCGGGCTCCTGGGGGTCACGTCTCGATCATCGTCACCAACGTCGGTTGCGGATGCAACCTTCCCGCTGACGCCATCGCACGGGCGACTGGCGCACGCTGCCGGGTCGCGACCCCGCCGGTCGCAACGGCTACGCTCCGGCCACCGCCGTGCATCCCCGTTCCCGGCCCGAAAGGCCCGTCGATGCGTCGTCCGCCCGCGCGCCGGTCGCTCGTGCTCCTGGCGTTCGCGTTCGCGTGGCTGTGCGTGCCGGCGCTCGCCGTCGGCGACGGGTTCGACGGCGGGGCCGTGCTCGCCGCGGAGGAGGAGAACGGGGAGGCCGAGATCCTCGGCCCCGACCCGGCGGAGCGCACCGCGGAGGGCAACCCGGCGCGCGAGATGGGGGGCTACGAGGACCGGGAGACGCCCTTCACGTGGGGGGCCGCCTGGATCCTGACCTTCGCGGGTCTCGTGGGCCTGGTGCTGATGCTCGGGGTGTACTACCTCGTGGTCCGTGGCCCCTCGCGGTCGTCAACGTCGCGGTGACCCCCGACCATCGACCTCTCATCGACGAGCGTGCGGCTCTCCGGGCCGCATCGCTGGTCGCACCGACGCGGCGTCGCGAGCCGCGGGACGTCGCGGCGCTGCGGGCCGACGTCGCGGCCGACCTGCCGGCGATCGACGCTGCCGCCCGGGCCTGGACGCAGCTCGGCGCGGACCTGCCACCCACGACCGCACGGGTGGTGGGTCGCCTCTCGTGGGTGCGTGCCAACCTGGCGACGCTGCAGGACGCCTTCGAGCCGCTCCGCGACAAGCTGGAACGCCGCAGCCGGCTGGCGGGCAACGTGCTCGGCACCCAGCTCGGCGCGCTCCTCGGTCTGCTCTCGAGCAAGGTGCTCGGCCAGTTCGTGCTGCCCCTCGGCCGCCCGGGTGGTGGCGAACTGCTCGTGGTGGGTCCCAACGTGCTCGACCTGGCCGACGACCACGGTCCCCTCGCCGCCGACATCCGCCGCACCGTCGTGCTCCACGAGGTCACCCACCGGCTCCAGTTCGACGGCGTCCCGTGGCTCGGTGACCACCTGCGTCAGCTGCTCGAGCGCTACCTCGCCGGCGCGCGCGTGGACCGTGGAGCGCTCGCGGAGGCCGCCGCGCGGCTCCCGGAGGCCGTGGCCGCCGCGCGCCGCGACGGTGACGTGCAGCCCCTGTTGAAGGTCGTGCTGACCGAGGAACAGGCCGGCATCGTGCAACAGGCCCAGGGGCTGATGAGCCTGCTCGAGGGGCACGGCAACGCCGCCATGTACGAGGCGGCCGACCCGGAGCTCATCGGCGACGGTGAGGCGGTGCGCCGGGCACTCGCCTCCCGCCACGGCGACGTGACCTCGAAGGTGCTCACGGCCGTGGCCGGGATGGAGATGAAGCGACGCCAGTACCGCGAGGGCGAGGCCTTCGTCCGTGCCGTGATCGAGCAGGACGGGGTGGCCGGCCTCAACCGCGCGTTCGAGGCGCCGGAGCATCTGCCCGACGCCGACGAGGTCACCGACCCGTCCGGCTGGCTCGCGCGCGTCAGCCCGGCCTGAGCGCCGTGGCCTCCGGGGCCTCCCCAGGTCCGCTGCCGCCGGGCCGTCATCGTGACGAGCTGGTCGCGGAGGTGCGTGATCGCCTGCGCGACCTGGCCGAGGGTGCCCGGGTGTTGGTGGCATGCTCCGGTGGGCCCGACTCCACGGCGCTGGCCTTCCT
>SKTG01000060.1 GCA_007118045.1 Nitriliruptoraceae bacterium | reverse complement strand
GAGTCGGGGGCACGGTCGCCCCGCGAGGCCTTCGACGAGCACTACGCGTGGCGGCTGCGTGAGCTCTCGTTGCAGTTCTACACCGTCGGAGGGGACTCGCCGGTGTTCACGGGCGGTGCGCCGCCGCTCACGGGGACCCTGAGACGCATCGACCACCTGCGCACGGCGTTGATCGACCACCCGGACGACATCGTCGTGATCGAGCATCGTTCAGACCTCGAGCGGGTGGTGGCCGGCGAGGCACGCGGGCTGGTGCTCACGATGGAGGGCGGCGCCCCGCTCGGCGACGGCGACACCTCGCTGCTGCGGACCTTCCACCGGTTGGGTCTGCGCTCGATCAACCTGCTGTGGTTCCCGGCCAACGCCGTCGGTGACGGCGTTGGCGAACCGCGGGGTGCAGGGCTCACCGGGTTCGGGCGCGCCGTCGTGCTCGAGATGAACCGGCTGGGGATGCTGCCGGACGTCTCGCAGGCCAGCGTCGCCTCCTGCCGCGACATCACGGAGCTCGCGACCGTGCCCGTCATCGCCTCGCACTCCAACGCGCGTGGTCGTCACGACCACCCACGCAACCTCAGCGACGAGGAGCTGCGCGCGATCGCCGCGACGGACGGCCTCGTCGGGTTGAACGGCTTCCCGGCGATGGTGGACGACGGTGAGCCCGACCTGGAGCAGCTGCTGGACCATGCCCTCTACGTCGCGGACCTGGTGGGGCCGGCTCACGTCTGCTTCGGGCTCAACATCATCCCGGCTTCCGTCGACGCGGCGGGACTGCGCCGTGGCCGGGTCACGCGATCGGCGAGCCACTCCGGGCCGGATCGGTCCGGCGTACGCCATCTGCCGTCGGTGGACGACGTCACCGCGCTTCCGCGCCTGGCGGACGCGTTGGCCGCTCGCGGTCTCGACGACGCGACGGTCGAGATGATCACCTTCGGCAACATCGTCCGCGTGCTGGAGGCCGTCTTGCCGGAGGCTCCGGCCCGCGTCGGGTGAGCCACCCCGAGGTCAACGCGCGTCGACGACCTCGAGCAGCGCGTGGACGGTGGCGGTGACCGGCGTGTCGATGCCGTGCCGACGGGCGAGGCGCAGCACGTGACCGCTGAAGGCGTCCAGCTCCAGCCGACGGCCGGCCGCCCGGTCCTCGGCCATGGAGGAGGAGATGTCCATGCGGTCGGCGACCGCCGTGACCCGGTCCCGGACGTCGGGTGCGAGCGTCACGCCGCTGGCCTGCGCCACCCGGGCGGCCTCATCGACCAGCGTCGTGAACAGCGCTCGGCCACGCTCGGTGGCCCGGATCGCGCCGAGCCGCCGCCCCGTCAGAGCGGTCAGCGGGTTGAGACCGCAGTTGAACAGGAACTTCTGCCACTTGGCCGCGAGCACGTCCGCATCGACGGTCACCTCGACGTCGGCCTCCTGGAGGGCCGTCCCCAGCGCCGCGACGCTCGGGTGGAGCTCGCTCGCGCCGTGCTCGTACGGTCCGAGGACCACGCGCGCGGGGGTGTGGCGCCGGATCCGATCGGCGGCGACGCGTTCGGCTCCGACGTAGAGCACGCCGGCGTACACACGCTCCGCGCCGTAGCGGGCCGCGAGCGCGTCCTCGTTGGCGATCCCGTTCTGGAGGCAGACCACGACGCCGTCGCCCCCGAGCAGTCCGGCGACGTCGTCGGCTGCCTGCTCGGTGTCGTAGGTCTTGACGCAGAACAGCACGACGTCGACCGGTTCGACCGGCGACGTCGCCGTGACGACCCGGGGGCGCGACGCGAGCAGCGACCCGTCCGGACCCTCGACGGTGAGTCCCTCGCGCGCGACCGTCGTGGCCGTCTCGCCGCGGGCGAGCACGGTCACCTCGACGTGCCCTCCGGCGAGGGCGGTCGCGAGGTACCCACCGGTCGCGCCAGCACCGGCCACCCCCACGCGCAGCGGCGGACCGGCGGGTGCGCTCCGGTGTTCCGCCGTCACGGGGTCACGGGCCGTGGGACATGCCACCGTCGACGTGCAGGGTCTGCCCGGTGACGTAGGTGTTGCGGGGGGAGACCAGCAGCGCCGCGAACGGGGCCGCCTCCGCGGGTTCCCCGAAGCGTCCGACCGGGATGTGCTGCTCCGCGAACGCCGCCCGCTCCTCCTCGGTGGGGAAGTTGCGACGGACCTGCCAGCTGAGCAGCCGGCCGGGCGCGAGGCAGTTCACCAGGATGCCGTCGGCCGCGACCTCACGGCTCACCGTCTTGGCCAGCGCGGCCGCACCGGCCTTCGCCGTGTTGGAGACGATGTGGTCCGGACGCGGTTCGGTGCCCGTCAGTGCCGTGAGGACCAGGGCCCGGCCGCCCCGCTCGCGCAGGTGCGGCACGCTCAGCCGCAGCAGACGGGCCACGCTGAGCAGGTTCAGCTCCAGGCCCTCCCGCCAGAGTTCCTCGCTCGCGCTCTCGAGCGAACCGTGGAGGCCGCGCCCCGCGGCGCACACGATCGCGTCGAGGCCGCCGAGGCTGGCCACGGCCGCGTCGACGATGCGCTGCTCGGCCCCGTCCGCGACCACGTCCTCGTAGACGCGGTCGCGCAGGCCCTCGGGCATCTCCCCGCCCTCGGTGCGGGCGGCACCCACCACCTCGGCGCCCTCGACCACGAGCTCGGAGGCGATGGCACGACCGACGCCGCTGGTGGCGCCGGTCACCAGCACACGCCAGCCGTCGAGACCGAGATCCATGTCGGTTCCTTCGAGGCAACGTGGGCGGGGCACGGACCGGGGGCCGGAGCCTAACGGGCCCCCGGGCGTCCGGTGGTAGCCAGGACGGCCCGAACCGCCAGATGCGGCGGTCGGGTCGTCAGCCGGGTGGGATGGAGCGTCCCGCGGCGAGAGCCGCCACGTGGTCGGTCTCCACGTTGGCACCGGTGCACAGCACGCTCACCGGCCCCGCGACGTCGATCCTGCCCGCCAGCAGCGCGGCGACACCGACGGCACCGCCGCCCTCGAGCAACCAGCGGTGCTCGTCGAAGGCGAAGCGCATGCCGTCCCAGATCTCCTGCTCCTCGAGCAGGACCACCTCGTCGAGCAGGTCGCGGACGAGCCGGAACGTGTACCGGTTGGCGGGGCCGCCGATGCCGCCCTGGAGGCTGTCGGCGAGCGTCGGTTCCTCGGCTCGCTCCACTGGGACGCCTGCCGCGAGGCTGTGCGCCATGACGGGGGCGCGGCGCATGGAGACCCCGACCAGCCGCACGTCGGGCCGGAGCCCGTGCACGGCCGAGGCCACGCCGGCGAACAGGCCGCCACCGGACAGGGGGATCAGCACGGTGGTGGTCGCGGCATGCTGCTCGAGCAGTTCGAGGCCGATCGTGCCCTGCCCGGCGATCACCGCCGGGTCGTCGAACGGGTGGATCGGTGCGAGCCCGTG
>SKTG01000148.1 GCA_007118045.1 Nitriliruptoraceae bacterium | reverse complement strand
TCGCTCCATGCTTTCAGGAAACCGCCTGCGTTGACGCAAGGCGACTGCCGAAGCCGGCGCAGCCCTTCCTCGGCGCCTTCCTTGAAACGGAAATCCTCCGGATGAGCCTCGATATACGCCCTCAATGCGTCGGTATCGACATTGCCGACCTTGAACTTCATCGTCATCGGTTGGGTTGCCCCGTCGGATTCACGCCCGGTCCAGCATTCTGCTCCCGCCTGCCACGCCAGACAGGCATTGCCGGTGGCATCGATATACTGGGCACCGGTCAACTCCATGAGCCCCGATTCGGTACACACGGTAATGCCGCTAATAAGTCCGCTCGCCTGCCGTACCTGCGCGAGCTGGGCATGATAGAGCGGTCGCCCGCCGGCCTCGACGAGCATGGACTCGAGCTCGACCTTCAGGGCCTCGGCATCGAACGGGGTGATGGTGTTGCAATAGGTGATGGCATCCGGGATGTGCCCGGGGCTCGCCCCGCGCGCCTGCAGGCGATCCACAAGCTCCTGGGCGATGCCGGCAACGACCTGGCGTCCGGAAGGATTGTGGAAGCTCATCATCGGGCCGACGCCCATCGCGGTTAACGATCCGCCGAGAAACCCGTGCTGCTCGATCACCAGTGTACGGGCCCCGCAGCGCGCGGCGGCGATACCGGCCACCGCGCCCGACGGACCGCCGCCGACGACGATAACATCGAATTCACCGCCCTGTAGCTCCGGCTGTTGCATCCATTGCCTCCATTAGATTCAAGAATGCGTTCCTCTCTGGTATAATTTGCTCGACCAAAAACAATTAATCCAGAAAAAGGAAGGCAGGAAAATGCCGCCACAGTGTACAGCGGAACAGCTGACCTTTCAAGGTTTCGCGTTGCCTCTCAGCAATTCGAAATGTGACTGATTGGAGGCAATAGCAAAACTCCAATAACTCTATCTAGACATTTTGCTAGTCATATGCTACACCGGTGTACATGGGAGGGGAGGAGTACAGCTTCGAGCGGCTGTTGCAGTTTCTCGAAAACTCGATTTCGACCTTTCCTGACGTGCGTACCGGCAAGAACACCGTCTACGAGGTGCGTGACGCGGTGCTCTCGGCGTTCTCGGTGTTCTTCATGCAGTGTCCTTCGTTTCTCTCCCACCAGAGGGCGATGGCCGGAAGAATCGGCAAGAATAACGCCTCGAGCATCTTCGGCGTACACAAGATTCCCACCGACACGCACATCCGCAATCTGCTCGACCCCATCTCTCCCGAGCTGCTGTTTCCGGTATTCGATGAGATTTTCGCGTTTCTCTTCGAGCAGGGGGTAATCTCCGAGCTTGTTACCTGCGACCGACTGCTGCTCATTGCTCTCGACGGTACGTGGTTTTTCTCTTCCGAACAGATCATGTGCCCCGCCTGTCAGAGCAAACGTCACAAGAACGGCACAACGACCTACTACCACAGTGCGATCACCCCGGTGATCGTGAAACCGGGAGTCGATCAAGCGTTCTCGTTGCCGCCTGAGTTCATCACCGCTGACGACGGCTCAAGCAAACAGGACTGCGAGAACAAGGCGGCCAAGCGTTGGATGGAAACCGTCGGCCTGCGCTATTTGAGCGAGCACTACACGGTGGTACTGTTAGGCGACGACTTATACGCCAAGCAGCCGGTATGCGAACACACAGGGGAGTACGGCTACAGTTTCATCTACGTGTGTAAGAGTTCATCGCACCGGTATTTATATGATTGGCTTGCCGAGTTCTCACCCAAGGAGCTTCACCAGAAAACTCACCGACACTGGACGGGAAAGAAACATCAACTATACCGTTATCGCTATCGCAATGGGGTGCCGCTGCGAGACACCGATGATGCGCTGTGGGTCAACTGGATGGAGCTCACCATCATGGACACCGACGGCACGGTCACCAGACGCTTCTCCTTTGTCACCGATCTCACCCTCACCGATGCGAACATTGTCAACATGATCGCCTACGGGCGCAGCCGCTGGAAGATAGAAAACGAACACAACAATACCCTCAAGACCAAGGGCTATCATCTTGAGCACAATTTCGGGCACGGCCGCGAGCATCTGTCGAACTTCCTCATGACGCTGAATCTGTTGGCCTTTCTCTTCCACACCGTCGCGCACCGATTCGATCGTCGCTACCTGCTCGTTCGAAAGACCCTCGGTCGCCGACAGACGTTCTTCCAGGACGTTCAGGCATTGACCAAGTATTTCTTCTACGACAGCTGGAGCCACCTGCTTATCGCGATGATCAACGGCCTTGAACTTGAGGACCCCGGCGGATAGCCACAGTCGTTCTCAGCCCCATCGGCTTTCCATATCGACCCTAACTCTTCGGTGAATCCAGTTCGACCTCCGTCACCGACTGTAACCAAAGGCACCGATTCGCCGGGTGCAGACCATCGCCGACGAGGTCATCACCGTATATTCTATCGTTCATCGCCCGCGGCTTATGCTGCAATGCTTTCACGCCTACACCGCGACCCGGTTGCTAACCTCAGATCCCCACACCCGCAGCTTGCTTTCCACCTGCAAGTGCCACCACCAGGCCCACATTTCGAATTGCTGTCGTATCGAGTGGCCGTATCGGTCTTCGTTCTCATCTCTTAGAACCCTGAACGCTTCAAATAGCTCCTCATACGTCTCAGGTGGATGATCCAGCCCCGCTTCTTCAAACCAGTCGGCTCGATACCAGAGTGTCGTTGTGTTAGCCGAGTGTGGAATCGCGTAAAGCTGGTCATCAACGCCCAAATCACGATACATGTTTATGTATGCTGGAGAAATATACTCGCTGAGGTCCGACTCTTCGAACCGATCGTCGATAGGCTTGAGTACGTCGCGGCGGGTAAACGAAGCCAGCCATGAACCAGAGATGCCTCCGACGTCCGGAAGATCGTCTGCCGCTATTGCAACTTCATAACGATCTCGAGAATCTGCCCACGGTAGGCCCACATACCGAACGCGAATACCAGGGTGCTGCTCCTCGAAGCGGTCGATAAGCTCTTCGTAGTATTCGGTTCGATCAGGACCAGCATTTTCGTCCCAGTAGGTTATTTCTACAGGTTCATCCGGGTCAACTTCACCTTGTCCGCCGGCAAACATCGGCCCAGCCACACACATCGCAAGTAGTATAGATAATACAGAACAGAAAAATGAACGCATTCAGTTCCTCCCTTTTGCAAATCGAAACCCGATTCTACGGTAGTTGCGTATCAGTACGCATTTCGTAGAATAGGATTATCCAACACCATCTAATTCTTGGAATTTCTCTTATAGGAAACTTTCCTTCACTAGGCTCACCTCCTTTTCTTGAAACTCTCGAACAATCGCTACCCCTTAACGGCTCCGGCACTTATTCCTCGAACCAGATACTTCTGAAGGTAAAAG
>SKTG01000171.1 GCA_007118045.1 Nitriliruptoraceae bacterium | reverse complement strand
GCCGTTCCATCAGTTCGTCGTGACGCGAGCGCTGCACCACGAGACGGCTGCCTGCGGAGCAGGTCTGGCCGCAGTTCTGGACCAGCGCCTTGACCATCACGGGGACCGCCCGCGCGAGGTCCGCGTCGTCCAGCACGATGCTGGGCGACTTGCCGCCGAGCTCCATCGTCGACGGCTTGAGGTTGCGCGCCGCGGCCTGCATGACCAGACGTCCGGTCTCGACCCCGCCGGTGAACGAGATGTGGTCGATCCCGTCGCTGGCCGCCAGCGCGGCACCCGCCGTGGCGCCCAGGCCGGGGAGCACGTTGACCAGACCGGGTGCCGCGCCGGCCCGCTGCAGGATCTCGGCCAACATCAGCGTGGTGAGCGGGGCCTCCTCGGCGGGCTTGATGACGCAGGCGTTGCCGGCGGCCAGCGATGCCCCGAGCGTGCGGGCGCTGATCTGCATGGGGTAGTTCCAGGGGATGATGTGTCCCGTCACGCCGACCGGTTCCCGCAGGGTGAGCGCCAGGTCGTCCCCGCTGAGCGGGATCGTGTCGCCGTAGATCTTGTCGGCGAAGCCCGCGTAGAACTCGAAGTAGTCGGCCGCGATCGCAACATCGGCCCGGGCCTGCGTCAGCGGCTTGCCGGTGTCGCGTGATTCCGTCTCGGCGAGCTCCGTCGCCGTCTCGCGGATCCCCCCGGCCACCCGCATCAGCAGTTGGCCACGTTCGCGGGGTGGACGCGCCGCGAAGGCGGGCTGTGCGCCTCGCGCGGAGGCGATGGCGCGCTCGACGTCCTCGGCTTCGGCCGCCTGTACGTCCGCGAGCAGTTCGTCGGTGGCGGGATCGAGGACGGCGAAGGTCCCACCGGAGGCCGCGTCCACGAACCCACCGTCGACGTACAGCTGTGCGGGGCCCCCGGTTCGTGTCCGGATGCTGGTCACGACATCACTCCTCTCGGACGGGCGGGCCGACGCCACGTCGACGCCGGCGGGCGCGACGGTCAGGCCTCCTGGAAGCGACGGACCAGCTCGGCGTGCTCGCGCAGGACGGGTAGCACCACGTCCGCCGGCGCCGACGGCAGGTTGAGCAGACAGCGGGACACCCCGGCCTGCGCGTACCCCTCGAGAACGGCGGGGTCCGCCGGCGCCCGGAAGACCGTGACCGGTGGGCGGGCACGCCCCAGCTCGTCCGTGCGCCGGTGCAGCTCACGGATCCGGTCCTCGAGGTCGGGCGTGTTGCTCCGCGGCAACCAGCCCTCCCCGTACGCCAGCACCCGGTCGAGCGCCGACGGCCCCTCCCCGCCCACCAGGACCGGTGGATGGGGTCGCTGGGCCGGCTTCGGCCACGACCAGACGCCCTCGAAGTCGACGTGGTCGCCGTGGTAGCTCGCCTCCTCCTCCGTCCAGATGCGCTTCATGGCCTCGACACGTTCGGCGAGGAGGGCGTAACGGGTGCGGGGGTCGGTCCCGTGGTGGGCCATCTCCTCACGGTTCCAGCCCGCGCCGACGCCGAAGAGCACCCGGCCGTCCGAGAGGTGGTCCAGGCTCGCGACCTCCTTGGCCGTGACGATCGGGTCGCGTTCGACCACCAGGCAGATGCCGAAGCCGAGCTTGAGGCGCTGTGTGACCGCCGCGACCGCCGTGAGAGCCACGAAGGGATCGAAGGTCCGCGCGTACTCGCGCGGCAGATCACCACCCGACGGGAACGGGGTCTCCCGGCTCGACGGGATGTGCGTGTGTTCCGGCACGAACAGCGACTCGAACCCCTCGTCCTCGGCCGCTCGTCCGAGCTCACGGGGATCGATCGCCTCGTCCGTGCTGAACATGACGACACCGAAGTCCATCGTGGTTCCTCGTCGTGGGGCCGCCGCACCGCGGCCGTACACGCCGGACCCTACTCCGCACGGCTCGGGCCGCCACCTGCGCGGCGCGACCACGCCGCGGCCTACGCTCCTCCCGGACACCGGGCCGAGAACCCCGCCGACGAGCGGGCACGTGGCCGCCGGATCGCCGCTTCCACGGAAGGCCAGCCATGAGCGACACCAGCCGCATCGCCGTCCTCGACGCCTACGACCGGCCGTTCGAGCTGCGTTCCTTCCCCGTGCCGGAGCCGGAGCCCGGCGGGGCCACGGTCCGCGTGGCCTACGGCGGCATCTGCGGCACCGACATCCACCTGCAGGAGGGTCGCCTGCCGATCCCGTGTCCGGTCGGGTTCGGTCACGAGGGGGTGGGTCGACTCGACCGGGCGGGTGACGGGGTGACCAGCGACGCCCTGGGTCGGTCCCTCTCACCCGGGGACATGGTCCTGTGGGCGTCCAACATCCCGTGCGGACGGTGCCGCTACTGCGTCCTCCATGGCGAGCGCACCCTCTGCGTCGATCGACGCGTCTACGGCATCAACCAGAGCACGGCCGACTGGCCGCACCTGTCCGGCAGCTGGAGCGATCGGATGGTGCTGCGGCCGGGCTCGACCATCATCCGCCTCCCTGACGGCGTGCAGGCCCTGGACGCGATCTCGCTGGGTTGCGCCGGGCCCACCGCCGTGCACGGTTTCGAGCGGCTACCGGCTCCGGGGGAGCTCGGGACCGTGGTCGTGCAGGGTGCCGGGCCGGTCGGCCTGGCGTCCGCGATGCTCGCTCGGTTGCACGGCGCGGAACGGGTGGTGCTCGTCGGAGGTCCCACGGACCGGGTGACGCTCGCGCGGCGGCTGGGCATCGGCGACGAGCACGTCGACCTCACGGAGATCCCCGATGCCGACGACCGCGAGGAGCACGTGCGTTCGCTGGTCGGCGGCGACGGCGCGGACACGGTCATCGAGTGCGCGGGTGTTCCCGCGGCCGTGGCCGAGACCTTCGCGCTGGCGCGCCCGAACGGTCAGTGCCTGGTCCTCGGGCAGTACACCGACCGGGGTCCGACGTCCCTGAACCCGCACCTGATCACCAAGAAGCAGCTGCGCGTGGCCGGGTCCTGGGCGTTCGCGGAGCGGCACTACGTCGGTTACGTGCGGGCGCTGACCGGCCTGCTCGAGTCCGTGCCTCTCCGCGAGCTCGTCACCGTCTTCGCGCTGGAAGACGTCAACGACGCGGCCGAGGCGGTCCGCTCCGGCACGGTGACGAAAGCGGCGCTCGCACCGGACGGGTCGTGACCCCGCTCGCCGGCGCGGTCGGCCGTCCGGCCATCCGTTGACGCTCGGCCAACGTCCCGATCGGTCGCGCCTGGCGGGGCTCGGGCGGCGCCGACCCGTCGGTGTCGTGTTCCTCGGTGCCGTGATCTACAGCACGGGACCGGTGATGGTCCAGGCGGCCTCGGCGACCGGTGCGGTGTTCTCGCTGTGGCGGACCTGGATCGGTGCCGTCCTGCTCGGCGTCGCGGCCGTGATCCACGTCCGGGTGTCGGGGCGTCGGC
>SKTG01000098.1 GCA_007118045.1 Nitriliruptoraceae bacterium | reverse complement strand
TGGCTCACGTCTTCGGTGGCGAGGCCGAGTCCTTGTTCATGACCCAGCATCCGGAGTTCGGTCAGGTCTTCGCCGACGGGCGGCGCGTGGGTGCCGGCTGTCCGTCCCGTCCCGAGCTGCTTGCGTTCGTCAAGCGATGGGCCTCGGCCGCCGTTGAGCTGGGAGCCGACCGGGTCTTCTGGGACGAACCTCACTGGGCCCATCCGGTTCGCTTCGACCAGCCGCGTGAGGCCTGGACGTGCATCTGCGAGTCCTGCGATGCCGCGTTCCGGGAGCGCTACGGGGAGCCGCTGCCAGGGGAGCTCACCGACGAGGTCGTCGACTTCCGGGAGCACGTCCTCTCGGACTTCGTGCGCGAGCTCGTCGCTCACGTGGACGCGATCGGTGGGCGGTCCACGGTGTGCCTGTTGCCATCCGTCGACGGCTTGCACGCCGTGGACAGCTGGGAGCCGGTCGCCAGTGCTCCCGGCCTCGACACGCTGGCCACCGACCCGTACTGGTCCTTCTTCGACCAGGATCCCACCGCCTTCGTGGGGGAGCTCTCGCAGCGAACGGTGGAACTCGCCGAGCGCTACGACCTCACGCCACAGATCTGGATCCAGGGGTTCAAGCTCGGTCCGGAGCAGGTCGGCGAGATCCACGCCGCCGTCGACGCGGCCAGGGCAGCCGGCGTCGAGGATCTTTGGACGTGGGGTTACGAGGCCTGCGGACACATGAGCCACCTCGACACCCGTGAGCCCGAGGTGGTGTGGGAAGCACTGACCGACGCGCTGACCGGAGGACGCGTCCATGGCTGACGACGACCTGGCACGCCTCGACGGCTTGTCCACCGAGGGACGGCTCCCGGAGGCGGCCGAGCTCGATCGCCTGAGCACCCGCGAGCAGGTGGCCCTGATGGCCGAACAGGATCGGCGCGCGGTCGCGGCGGTCGACGAGGCCGGCGCGCAACTCGCCGAGGTGGTCGACCTCGTGGCGGGGCGGCTCGCGGCCGGCGGCCGTCTCATCTACGTCGGGGCCGGGACCTCTGGCCGTCTCGCGCTGCTCGACGCGGCCGAGTGCGGTCCCACCTTCGGGCTCGAACCGGGCCGCGTCGTGGCGGTCATGGCGGGGGGTGACCGTGCCCTCGGTCGCGCCCTGGAACGCGGCGAGGACGACGAGGAGTCCGGCCGGACCGATCTGGCGGCCCACGAGCCGGGCCCGGACGACGTCGTGATCGGGGTGGCCGCCTCCGGACGTACGCCCTACGTGCTGGCCGCGTTGCGGCTGGCGAGGAGCCGTGGCGCGGTCGCGGTGGCGATCGTCAACACGGCGGCCAGCCCGCTGACCGTCGAGGCCGACCTGGCCGTCGAGCTGCTGACCGGCCCGGAGGTGATCTCCGGGTCCACCCGGCTCAAGGCGGGAACGGCGCAGAAGCTCGCGCTCAACGCCATCTCGACCCTGGCGATGGTCAAGCTCGGACGGACGCTCGGGGACCTGATGGTCGACGTCCGGGCCACGAACGACAAGCTGCGCCGACGGGCGCGCCGCATCGTGTCCGAGGCGACGGGGGTCGACGGGGCCGCCGCGGACGAGGCGCTCACCGCGGCCGACGGCAGCGTCAAGCTCGCGGTGGTCATGCTCCTGGGCGGTCACGACGCCGCGGAGGCCGCCCGGCTCCTGACGAGCGTCGACGGGCACGTGCGGCGGGCGCTGGACACCGGCCCGTGACCCGGGTCGTCGGGCTCATCTCCGGGACCTCGGTCGACGCGGTGGACGTGGCCGCCGCGGAGTTCACGCGCGACGGCGAGCAGCTGCGGTTGCAACGGTTGGGTGAGACCGAGGTGAGCCTGCCGGGCGGTCTCCGGGCCCGTGTGCTGGAGGCGCTCCCTCCGGCGACCACGACCACCGAGGAGCTGTGCCGGCTGGACGCCGAGCTGGGGCGGGCCTTCGCCGCCGCCGCGGAGCACGGCATCGCGACGCTCGCGGAGGGAACGGTCGATCTCGTGGTCAGCCACGGCCAGACGCTGCACCACGACGTCGTCGACGGTCGTGTGAACGGCACGCTGCAGCTGGGTCAGCCGGCCGCCATCGCCGAGCGCACCGGCGTCGACGTCGTCGCGGACCTACGTGCACGCGACGTCGAGGCAGGGGGGCAGGGCGCCCCGTTGGTGGCGCTCCTCGACGAACTCCTGCTCCGGGGCCGTGAGGTACCCGCCGCCTGCTGCAACCTGGGTGGAATCGCGAACCTGACCGTGGTCTCGCCGGACGCGGACACGCTCGCCTTCGACTCGGGGCCGGCCAACACCCTGCTGGACCTGGCCGTCCGGGAGGCCAGCCAGGGCCGGCGATCACACGACGAGCACGGCTCGTTGGCCGTCGCGGGCACGGTCGACGCTCAGCTGCTGGAGGTGCTGCTGAGCGACGAGTACCTCGGGCGCCGGCCACCGAAGTCCACCGGGAAGGAGCGCTACCACGCGGGGTACCTGGCGGCGGCTCTGGAGCGGGCACCCGTTCCGGACCTGTCGGACCGGCTGGCGACCCTCGCGGCGGCCGCGGCCCACGCGGTCGTGCTCGACGCCGCACGGCTGGGCGTGCGTCACGTCTACGTCTCGGGTGGCGGCGTGCACGACCGGGCGTTGCTCGCCCACCTCGGTCGCGGCCTGGGGGATCACGGCATCCGGCTCGAGCGGACGGAGGTGCTGGGGATGCCCGGGGACGCGAAGGAGGCGTACGCGATGGCGTTGATCGGCTACCTGACGTGGCACGGCCTGCCCGGCAACGTCCCCAGCGCCACGGGGGCTCGGGGTCCGCGCGTGCTGGGGACCGTCACGCCCGGCGCTCGCGAACGGCGATCGCCGGCACCTCGGACCCGGGGTGAGCGGCCCACGCGGCTGACGGTCGAGCCGCCGGGGGCCGACGTGAGGTCGTGACGAGACGGCGTGGACCGGGCCGTTCGGACGGCCGTCCAGGGGGTGGTCGTCGGGTTGCAGCCTCGTGTCTAGCTTCGAGCGACCGAGCCGAGGCATGGCCCACCGATGTCCGGCTTTCCGCCGAGGCGACGGAGGACGCATGACCGGGGAAACGATCGGTTTGGCGCTGCTGCTCGTCGGCCTGGTGCTGGCCGTCAGCAAGCTGGTCCGCATCAAGTCCCGGACGGCGCAGAAGCTGTTCCTGCCGAGCTCCATCATCGGTGGTGGCCTGGCCCTGCTCGTCGGGCCGGAACTGCTCGGCAACGGCGCCTCGGCGCTGGGCTTCGACGGGTTCGAGGAGGGCGGGCTCTTCGGCGAGGACGTCCTCGCGGTGTGGGAGGAGCTGCCGGAGCTGTTGATATCCGTGGTCTTCGCCACCCTGTTCCTCGGCAGCCGTCTGCCGAAGCCCAAGCAGGCGGGCCAGCTCGCCGGCCCCCAGCTG
>SKTG01000344.1 GCA_007118045.1 Nitriliruptoraceae bacterium | reverse complement strand
CGCGTCGGCGGAGCGGTGGCCGGCACGGCGCGCGCATCCGCGGGAGCGAGCCGTCCCGCGGACCGCCGGTCCGGCCAGCCGGGTGGCGCTCGCGAGGGGCGGACCGACGGCAAACGGGAGGCGGCGGAACGGCGCAACGCACGGCACCGGGCCACCAGGGACCTCAAGCGCGAGGTCGAGCAGGTCGAGCGCGAGCTCGGGACCGTGGAGGCTCGGGTGGCCGAGTTGACTCGGGCGATGGCCGACCCGGAGGTCTACGGCGACGGCGCCGAGGTGAAACGGCTCGTCGCCGAGCACGGGGCCGCCAAGGACCGCGCGGCCGAGCTGCTGCAACGGTGGGAGCGCGCCCAGCTGGCGTTGGAGGAGGCCGAAGCCAAGGTCGGCGGCAGCTGACCGCCCCAGGTCCGATCGCCAGCGCCTCGGCGCAGCGCGGTCTCGTGGGCTCGTGGGCTCGAAGGGCACGTTGACGGGTTCCGGGGCGGGGGCCGGGAGGACCGGGCGTCGGGGGCGCGATGCGCCAGCTCGGTCGGCGAGGGTGCGCACTGCGTGTCCGGTGGTCGAACGTCTCCGACCCCGATTTGGAGCGAACGCTCAAGGTTCACGTACGCTGCATCCACGAGCGGCTTGCCGCCGCGCACCGACGACGAGGAGCGGGATGTGACCGGCGAGGCGTACTACATCGACGGGGTGCGACTGCCGATCGGTCGCGCCAAGGACACCGGCTACTACGCCCAGACCCGTGCTGACGACATGGCCGTCCGTTCGATCCGGGCACTGCTCGAACGTCAGAGCTCGGTCCCACCGGAGCGCATCGACGACGTCGTCTGGGCCGCCACGGCGCAGGTCGGCGACCAGGGTCTGACGCTCGGCCGCTCGCTCGCGCTCCTCGCCGGGCTCGGGCGTGGGGTCCCCGGCTACGCCTTGGACCGCATGTGCGCCGGCGCCCTGACGGCGATCGTGAACGGCGCCAACGCCGTGCGTGTAGGGGCGCAGGACCTGGTGCTGGCCGGCGGGGTCGAGCACATGGGTCACCACCCTATGGCCGCCGAGGTCGACCCGAACCCGAGGTTCCTCTCCGACAAGCTGGTCGACCCGTCCGCCTTGGTGATGGGCAACACGGCGGAGAACCTGCACGACCAGTGCCCGGAGGTGACCCGTCAACGCAGCGACGAGTTCGCGCTGCTCTCGCAGGAGCGGACCGCCAAGGCCCAGGCCGATGGCGTGTTCGACGACCACGTCGTGCCGATGACGGTCCGGTCGTCCGAGGGCTGGCGCGTGGTCGACGTCGATGAGCATCCCCGACCCGGCACGACCTCGGAGTCGCTGGCCGACCTGGAATCGCCCTTCCGCCCCGGCGGGTACGTGACCGCCGGCAACGCCGCCGGCCTCAACGACGGGGCGGGTGGCGTGCTCCTGGCCTCGGCCGCCGCGGTCGAGGAGTTCGGTCTGAGCCCGACCATGAAGCTGGTGGACTACACCTTCGTCGGCGTCGAGCCGGAGACGATGGGCTACGGACCGGTCCCGGCCACCGACCGGTTGCTCGCGCGTACCGGACTGTCGATCGACGACATCGACGCGATCGAGATGAACGAGGCCTTCGCGGTGCAGTGCGTCGCGTTCCTGGACCATTTCGGTCTGCCGATCGACAGCGACAAGGTCAACCCGTACGGCGGGGCCATCGCCATGGGTCACCCCCTGGCGTTCTCGGGTGCGCGCTTGGCGATGCAGCTCGCGGCCACGTTCCGGCGTCAGCCCGAGGCCCGACGCGGCATCACGACCATGTGCATCGGTCTGGGCATGGGCGCTGCCGTGCTCTGGGAACGCGCCTGACCCATCTCGGACCCTTAGGACCTATCGGCCCCACCGGCCCCGAAGGCCCCTAGACCTCATCGGACTCACAGAACCCATCGGACGCAGCGCGGAGCCGCCGGCCCGGCCGGGACCGGGATCCGTCCCCACGGGACCGCTCGAACCAGTTCACCCCGCAGCACCTCGACGAGGAGACCGCCGTGTCGGACGCCCCGACCCGCTTCCACCTGACCTACGCCGACCGGCCCGTCGGCCGTCTCGCTCTGCTGACCATGGACAACGGCGAGGACCACAACCGACCGAACACCTTCGGCGCGGAGGCACTCGCGTCGCTCGCCGAGGCGCTCGACGAGTTGGAGGCGGCCGAGGACCTCAAGGGGGTGCTGCTCACGGGCAAGCCGTTCATCTTCGCCGTGGGTGCTGACCTCAAGTCGTTCGCGGGCATGGATCTCGAGCGGGCTCGTGAGGGGGCACGGCGGGGGCACGAGGTGTTCTCCCGGCTGCAGGCACTGCCGGCGACCACGGTCGCGGCGATCAACGGCGCCTGCATGGGCGGGGGCCTGGAGATCGCGTTGCACTGCGACGCGAGGACGCTCTCGACCGGCGCGCAGGTACTGGCCTTCCCCGAGGTCTTCCTGTCCATCCTGCCGGGGTGGGGCGGTACCCAGCTGGCGCCGGGGATCGTCGGCGGCAGGAACGCCGTCGAGACGATCGTGACCAACGCGCTCAACAACAACCAGACCATGAAGCCGAAGGAGGCGTTCGAGCGCGGTTTCGCCGATCGCTTCTACGACAGCGCGACGTTCCTGGACGACTCCGTCGCGTTCCTGGAGCGGTTGATCGGCGGTGAGGAGTCGGTCGAGCGTCACGTGGACCCGATGGAGGGACTCGAGGAGGCGCTCGGCAACGCGCGGGGCATGGCGGACGGCAAGACGAAGGGGGCGACGGAAGCGCCGTATCGCGCGCTCGAGCTGATCGAGTTCGCGGCTCGGGGCGGCGATCTCGAGGAAGGGCGGGTCAAGGAGCAGGAGGCGTTGGCCGAACTGCTCAGCTCTCGGCAGGCCCAGGCGTCGGTGTACGCCTTCGACCTGACGCAGCAGCGCGTCAAGAAGCAGCCCTGGAAGCCGGATGCACGAGCGCGCGGTATCCGCAAGGCCGCGGTCGTCGGTGCCGGGCTGATGGGGGCGCAGTTGGGGGTGCTGCTCCTGCAACGGCTCGAGGTCCCGCTCGTGATGAAGGACATCGACGAGGGCGTCCTGGCACGGGCTCGCGGGTTCATCGAGGGGGAGCTGGACAAGCGCGTCGCCAAGGGACGGTTGCAGGAGGGCAAGGCACGCTTCCTCAAGCAGCTGGTGACCTATACGACGTCCTACGAGGAGGTAGCCGGTGCGGACTGGGTGGTCGAGGCGGTGCTCGAGAACCTGGAGCTGAAACGGTCGATCTTCGCGGATCTGGAGGAGGTGCTCGACGAGGGCGCCATTTTGGCGACCAACACCTCCTCGCTCTCGATCGCGGACATGGCGGTGAAGCTCGAACACCCGGAGCGGGTGGTGGGCTTCCACTTCTTCAACCCGGTTGCGGTGATGCCCCTGGTCG
>SKTG01000370.1 GCA_007118045.1 Nitriliruptoraceae bacterium | reverse complement strand
CGGTGGGCAGGCCGCGCGGATCACCCGGAGCGGCCCACCACCCAACCCTGCGTGGACGCGGGCCGCGGCGCCGCGATCGGCCAGGGCGGCCGAGAACGGCGCGACCAGGACGACGTCGAGCCCGAGGCGCAGGTTGTCGGCGGCCAGATCGACGACCGCCTCGTAGGCGGCGTCACCGAGCGCCGAACGGACCGCCGGGTCGTCGAGGTCGTCTGGCTCGCGGCCGACGAGCGTGGCGACGACCCGGGTCAACGGTCCCGTCGCCACGTCGCGGTCGACGAGGGCGCCACCGACGGTGCGGGCCAGAGCGGCGCCCAGGGCCGACTTGCCGCTCCCGGGTGATCCGACCACCAGCCAGCACGTCGCCGTGACCGCCCCCACCTCAGGCCCCCGAGACGCACGGATCGACGGTGCGGATCACGTGGGTTCCTGCCGGACCTCGAGGGTCACGGTCGTCGTCAGGGGGATGCCCGGGTCGAAGCGTTGGAGACCGCTCCGCTCGGCGACGACGTCGCGCCCCTGGGCGGGGTAGCCGGTGCAGGGCTCGACGGCGAGCACGTCGACGGCGCCGAACCAGGGGAAGCCGGGCGTCGCGTGGAACTCGGTCCACAGCCACGCGACGGGGAAGCGTGCCGCGTCCCAGCGCAGGCGGGCCGACAACCCGTGAGCGTGCGCCTGCAGCTGCGCCCAGCCCTCGGTGAAGCCGGACAGGTAGGCCATGCGCTCCACCGCCGGCCCCTCCCGTTCCGGGATGCGACGCAGGTCGACCTGGCCGCCCGCACGCGCCGGAGCGTGGGGCCACGGGCCACGACCGTCGATGACGAGGTCTCCGGCCGCCGTGTCGCGCCGGTCGTCGACGATCACCTCGGCGGCCCCGCACGTCAGTTCGCCGCCGCCGAAGACATCGGGGGCGAAGGCCGGATGGTGTCCCCACACCCCGTCGACCGGATCCCGCCCGCGGTTGTGGACCGTCTCCGTCACCGACAGCGCGCCACCGTCGAGACGGATCCGGCGGGTCACCTCGAGGGGACTGCGGACCAGGCGCGCGTGCATGTCGACGCCGTCGTGGACGAGGTCCGCGTCGAAGGGGGTGGTCCAGACCTCGCCGTGCATGCCCCAGGTCGTGCCGTAGGCCGGGGTCTCGTCGCCGCCGTTGGGCAGCAGCGTCTGCCACCCGCCCGGGTACCACTCCATCAGCGTGTCCGCGCTCGTACCCGGTGTCGCGGCGGCGCCGCGTTGACGCAACCCCCACGGGCTCGACCACAGCACGTCGACCTCGGCCGGCCGGGCACGGAAGCTCAGGACGTCCCCGCCCTTGCCGGGGACCACCTCCACCCGCGCCCGGTCGTTCTCGAGCACGACGAGGTCCCACCCGCGGTGCACCCGCGTCGACACCTCGGTCACCGGCAGCTCCCGTCGCCTCGGTCGCACGCAAGCCGGGCCCGGTGATCATGTCAATCGTTGTCACCCTCCGGCGCGGGCGCCGACCCCGGCCGCCCAGCGAGTAGCGTCGCGCAACCCGACCGAGGTGCCCCACGATGGCCTACGTCCCCGACCCGAGCCGCTACGACGAGCGGATGCCCTACCCGCGTACCGGCCGGAGCGGCCTGCGGCTGCCCGCGATCTCGCTCGGCCTGTGGCACAACTTCGGGACCGACCGACCGGCCGAGACCCAGCGGGACATCGTCCTGCGGGCGTTCGACCTCGGTATCACCCACATCGACCTCGCGAACAACTACGGCCCTCCGCCGGGCGCAGCGGAGCAACGGTTCGGCCAGCTGTTGGGCTCGGAGCTCGCGGCGCACCGCGACGAGCTGGTCATCTCGACCAAGGCCGGCTACCGCATGTTCCCCGGTCCGTACGGCGAGTGGGGTTCGCGCAAGTCGTTGCTCGACAGCCTGGACGCGAGCCTGCGGCGCCTGGGTACCGACCACGTCGACCTGTTCTACTCCCACCGATTCGACCCGGACACCCCCCTCGAGGAGACGATGGGTGCGCTCGATCACGCCGTGCGCCAGGGCAAGGCGCGCTACGTGGGGGTCTCCTCGTACTCGGCGGACGCGACGCGCCGAGCGGCCGCCATCCTGGACGATCTCGGGACCCCGCTGACGATCCACCAGCCCTCGTACTCGCTGCTGAACCGCTGGATCGAACGGGACGGGCTGCTCGACGCCCTCGACGAGCTCGGCGCCGGCTGCATCGTGTTCTCACCGCTGGCCCAGGGCCTGCTGACCGACCGCTACCTCGACGGTGTCCCGGACGACTCGCGAGCCGCGCGGCACGAATCCTTCGACGAGCGCCTCGTGTCCGACGAGAACCTCGCCCGCGTCCGCGGTCTCACCGACATCGCCGAGGCCCGCGGGCAGACCCTGGCCCAGATGGCGCTGGCCTGGACCCTGCGCGATCCACGCGTCACCTCCACGCTGATCGGCGCCAGCAGCGTGCAGCAGCTGGAGGCCAACGTCACGGCCCTCGACGGGTTGGGGTTCTCCGTCGAGGAGCTGGACGCGATCGAGGAGCACGCCGACGACGGCGGCGTCAACCTGTGGGAGCCCCCGGACCTCGCCAGCTGAGGGCCTCCCGGCGTCCGCAGCTACGCTCGGGCCTCCGAGGGCGATGGTGGCGGACCGCGGTGACGGGTCCGGGAGACGGAGGTGGAGGTGGCCGAGCCGGGCCGAGGAGCGGGCGCCGACGACCACCGTGCCCGACTCGCGGAACGCGACCGTCCATGGCTGATCCGGACCTACTCGGGTCACTCGTCGCCGCGCGCTTCGAACCAGCTGTACCGCAGCAACCTCGAGAAGGGCCAGACGGGGTTGTCGGTGGCCTTCGACCTCCCGACGCAGACCGGGTACGACGCCGATCACGAGCTCGCGCGCGGCGAGGTCGGCAAGGTGGGGGTCCCGGTCGCGTCGGTCGACGACATGCGCGTGCTCTTCGACGGCATCCCGCTCGAGCGCATGAACACGTCCATGACGATCAACGCCACCGCGATGTGGCTGCTGGCGTGTTACGTCGCCGTCGCCGAGGAGCAGGGTGCCGAGGTCTCGAAACTGACCGGCACGACCCAGAACGACATCCTCAAGGAGTACCTCTCGCGGGGCACCTACGCGTTCCCGCCGGAGCCCTCGATGCGGCTGACCACCGACGTGCTCGCCTACACGGTCGAGCACCTGCCGAGGTGGAACCCCCTGAACATCTGCAGCTATCACCTGCAGGAGGCGGGCGCGGCACCGGTCCAGGAACTGGCCTTCGCCCTGGCCAACGCCATCGCGGTGCTCGACGCGGTCCGCGACCGCGACCTGGTCGCGGAGGAGGAGTTCCCGACGGTCGTCGGACGCATCTCCTTCTTCGTCAACGCCGGCATCCGGTTCGTCGAGGAGGTCGCCAAGATGCGCGCCTTCGTCGAGCTGTGGGACCG
>SKTG01000266.1 GCA_007118045.1 Nitriliruptoraceae bacterium | reverse complement strand
TCTGGAAGACGACGAACATCAACAAACGAATCGCCGAGAACCAATCCAACTCGTCTGAACATTATGTTAGCGTTCTATCTTTAGGACACGAACAACTTCTCCGATCAGCGCATCAATATCGGCCCTAAACTCCACCTGTTCCCTGGTGGGCACGGCCTCTTTCTCCCTGATTTGCGAGTGCAACGCGCCATCTGCGAATTTTCGGCAAGACCCTCCCAGATGCTTCATCGAGTCTCGGAATGATCGACCACCCCCTGCGTAATTGTCAGTAATTTCCGAAAAGCTTCTTTTGCCAAATACTGGAGGGATATGATCCACAACCGCTCGAATGAGAAAAAGACAGGAGTAGTAAGAGTCATCCTCGTACGCTCTATTGAGCTCAACAAGCAACTGCGCCAGCTTGGCTGTATCGAACTCACCTTTCGAAAGAGATTCAATTTCTTGAATGCGAGCGCGAGAGACAAATTCCTCAGTTAGAACCGAGATGTTTTCATCGATTCCTGGATAATGCTTCTTCCGTTTTGGAAGGTACGGGGTGCCATCTTCCATAAAATCTTGTTCCTCAGTGCATGCTGAAACATGCGAAAAGCTAATAGTTCCGCATCCTTCGCACCGAACAGTAAGGTAGTTTTCCAGAAACTCAACTAACCCATCTTCTTCCGAATGGCGTGCGTTAACGATAGCGAGAATCGAGTGGGTCGTCTCTCGGCGGCATTCCGGGCAAGGAAACCGGTCCTTAATCCCGGAGGGATCTTGAGTCGAGATATCGGCTTCGTGTCTCATTCATATCATCCTTCGGACTTCTAAGTGTCGCCGAAACAGCGATCAATCGTGCGCGGTAACACTCTCGCTAAACAGGCCTTTTACGTGTTCTCATCGCTAGGAAGCGAAGGAACCGCATGCAGCTTAAAAGAAATAACCGGCACTCGCTTCGACTGGTCGGTCTGCACGTTCAGTTCCCGATCGAGCCTTTCGATTTCATCTCTTAATGAATTTATCCAGCTTAAAAACAAGAATACACGCCTACCTGGCAATAAGCGATATCTAGCATCCATCCACGGAAGTGTTTCGCGAAAGTATAATGCACGGAGTCGGGCAACTTCCTTGAAATGGACCGCCTCTGGGCGAAGTTGCATTTCGACGAGCAATCCCAGCGTCTCCCGCTCACCTATCAGGGCGTCTTTTTTCTCATCCATGACCCATGCTCTTGTGCGTTCCTATCCCGATAGCGGTCCAGAGTTCGTAACTTGGCTCTGGCCGCAGGTGGGCGCGAAAATTGGTGCCGAGTCGAATAGAATACGTGGCGGGAGCAATCCCTTTCATCCGCTCAAACTCAGGGACACCTGGCAAGAATCGGGATAGCATTATTTTCTTTTTCTGCCATCTCTTGTAGACTTCGTGCGGCACGCGACCCAGTTGTTTCATAAAATCCCTCGACTCGCGTATCGCGGGAATTCGATCGAACAAACTGACATCGATTGGGCTGCGACCGATGTTATCCGCGTCACGAATGATGTGCACCGGGCAATCAGCTCCCTCGAACGAGGACAAGACGCCAAAGAAGCGCTCTAACGGTAGATTTAGCGATGCGAGATTAACGCCGGTTCTCAGCCCGGCAATTCCAACATGGCGTTTACAAAGTTCCGATAAGCCGTCCGCGAAAGGAACATCCTCAATCCGTTCCTCGGCATCACAGTAACCTGGCGGTTGCCTCCGAACAGCGGTCACAAGGGCCGCATACGCTAGCTCCGTCACACTAGGTGCAAGCATTCGTAGCATATAGGCATTAGCGAGTTGCTCCTCAAGCTGGCAGTATTCTTTGCGTGACCGAAGCTCCGTGCGATAAGGTGCCCAGCATGCCTGATTTATCATCAATTCCCATTGGGCGACATTGAGATCGGCGGCATAATGAAAAAGCTCATGTTCGTAAAGGATTCGAAATGCTATAGCGAGCTTCTTCTGCTTAGCGACTCTCCAAGTATCAAACCATCTTTCTGCCACATACCAAAGGCTTGATTCGGGGATGAAGATGCCCCACAAAGGTTTAAGATTGTGAAATGACGCATACCAGGCGAGGGCGTCTATACCAATCGCGGTGTTTTGGTTGGTATGGATCCCAGCGACCTGCTGGTCGATTCTTTCGTAGATGGTGTCCATTTCGACATTTTGTAATGACCTCGTTGGCGGCGCGCCCAAAGCTACGACCGGCTGTCTCCCGTATACCGGCACCTGTTCAGCGCTGTCTACATGCAAGTACCGCGAAGGAATTCGTGGCGGAATATCGGGGTTAAACTCGAGTCGCGCCCCTGGTATGGATACGAGCTCATCTCGCAGCCGAACAACATCGCGCATTTGTCTCTCCGTTAGAGCCTTGGGCCAATTCTCTATAATCGAGGCTTCGGCGTTCCCACCTCAGAGGGCTAAAGTGCTATCTGATTAGTTGGTTTGAGAGGCGTTCAGCGCCTCCTGCGTAACTCTAAACGCCGCATGGACGGTGCGTATTGTATGGTCTACCCTTGGATTTTTCTCGGCTTGGACTGGTCTTAAGGCTTCCCAGAAACTGGCGAACCGCGGGTTTGGGAAACAGCCCAATCATGGGTCAAGTAGGCCTTCATCTCCTTCGCCACTCCCATGGCCTCTGATGTAAACCCGCCTGCGCCCAGATCCCCCGGTCGTTCCGACGCGCCCTAGCTTCCGCCTCATAGTACTCGGACTCCGTGCAATACCGCGGGAACACCGCAGCGACCCCGTCGGACGACAGACGCCGATTGATATCCATCCCATCCTGAAGGATTCGCCCGATGGTCCGGCCGCAGCGATCCAGTGCGATCGATTCCAGCGTGACCGTCGGTCCTAGCAGTCCGCAAAGGTGCTCGGTCGCGATCGATCCCCAGGGGCTCCTGGCCGGTCTCAGGTGCGTCGATGCAGTACAGCCGGACGTTCAGGTTCTCGCGTCCTGGAACGCAGTTCAGGCGCACGCCATCCCCGTCCATCACGCGGATCACCCGGCACTCCTCGGTCGGGCCGCTCGTTCCGGTCCGCCCGTACCAGAACGCGCTCAGCGTGCCCTGCCCCCACAGCAGCACGAACGTGCCGCCCGCCACCAACGAGAACAGCGGCATGCGGTTGCGCTGGAACGCGTACCTCGCCCGAGCCAACCACCGCCGAGCACCGAGGATCCAACCGATGGCGAGGATGTGGTAGATCGTTACGATTCGTATCCGCATTTTTCTCCCCGGTTTCCGTTCTCCTATACCTCACACGAGAAATTGTGCCATCTCACGGCAGATGCCGCTCAAGCAACGCTGGCAGCCGGTGGCGCATTGGACTTGCCACGCGGCGTACCGGTCAGCACGATCTCGATAACGCGCGTGGGCTTCTCGGGGTCCAGCCGGAGGTGCTGGCGTCGGTCATCCTTCTC
>SKTG01000053.1 GCA_007118045.1 Nitriliruptoraceae bacterium | reverse complement strand
TTCCCGAGGAGACCGACCGGGTGCTCTTTACCACCTTCAATCGGAATCTCGCGGAGGACATCTCGCGCAACGTCGGAATGCTCTGCAGCGCCGCCGAGCGCGACCGCATCGAGGTCGCGCACATCGACAGCTGGGCAAACCGCTTCCTGAAACGCCTCGGCTACACGGTCGTGCCGGTTGATGCGGCCAAACAGGAGGAGCTATGGGGCGCCGCGCTCGCGCACCGCGACGATTCGCTTGCGCTGCCCGACGAGTTCTACCGAAGCGAGTGGGAAAACATCATCCAGGAACAGGCAATCCTCTCCGTCGAGGAGTACCTGACAGCGCGGAGGGCCGGTGCGGGGACGCGACTGTCGCGCAAACAGCGACTCGCGGTGTGGCCGGTGTTCGAGCGCTATCGCGAGCTGCTTTCGGAGGCGGAGCGGCTGGAGTACGTCGACATTCTGCGCATCGCGCGGCTGAAGCTGGAGGCCGGCGAACGCCCGATGCGCTATGCGGCGGTCGTCATCGACGAGGCACAGGACATGAGCGCCGAAGCATTCCGCCTCGCACGCGCGATCGTGGCTCGCCCCGGGGAGGAGATCCCGCCTAACAGCCTCTTCATAGTCGGCGACGGACATCAGCGGATCTACCGGCGGCCGACCACACTCTCCGCCTGCGGAATCCCGATCACCGGGCGCAGCCGGCGGCTAAAGCTCAACTATCGCACCACCGAGCAGACGCGCCGTTACGCCGCCGCGGTCCTCGGCGGACAGACGGTCGCCGACCTCGACGGGGAGGCGGACAGCCTCGCCGGGTATACGTCGCTCCTGCACGGGCGGCCGCCAATCGAAGCGCCGTGCGAGAGCATGGAAGCGGAAGCGCGAACGATCGCCGGCCAGATCGGCGAGTGGCTCGGCGAGGAGGCGGAGGAATCCGAGCTCTCGGGTGTCTGCATAGTCGCGCGCAGCCGCGATTATCTCGACTCGCTGAGCACGCTGCTGGGCGAGGCCGGCATCACCTGTCGCTTCGTCGGCCGCGACGGCGACCCGAAGAAAGACGGTGTGCGACTTGCGACCATGCACCGGGTGAAAGGCATCGAGTACGACTATATCGTCGTCGCCGGCGCCGGCGCGGAGCACCTGCCGAAGGCCTCGACGGTCGACCGGCCCGACATGACCGGGGCCGACCGCGCGCACGCTCTGCTGCGCGAGCGCTCGCTGCTGTATGTGGCGCTGACCCGCGCGCGCAAAGCGGTTCTCGTGACGTGGGTCGGAGAGCGCTCGCCGATGCTGGGGTGAGGGGGGGTTGGATACAGTAAGGTCCGATCGGTGGCGGCACCTTGAGGCTGACCCTCATGGCGGAGTACTGCGATCTTCCGGAATACCGGTATGACTGCGAGCCCAGCCTGAAGTCAACGTAGCTTACGGGGTAGAGAGACATCTCGGCCTGTTGGTACCGAACTATCGTGTCCGGCGAATCGACGCCATGCCATCAATAGTAATATGATGATGGTATGAAAAAAGGAATGGTGCGCTCGCAGATTCAGTTTTCCAGAGAGCAGCTGGAGGATATTCGTGCGATCGCGCGCAGCCAACGCGTCTCGATCGCGGAGGTAGTTCGACGTGCGGTCGACTACTACGCGCAGCACAAGGCTCCGGCCGCGACCGAAGAAGCGTTGCGCTCCCGGGCGTGGGCGGTTGTCGGACGCTATACGTCGGGATACAGTGATACGTCCACCGATCACGATCGCCACCTCGCTGAAGCGTTCCAGACCGGCGAGGATCGGAAGTGACTGTTCTTCTCGACACCTCCGCGTTGTACGCTGTATTCGACCGGGACGACGAAAACAATCAGGCCGCCGGCCGGCGCTGGAAAGCCCTGCTTGAAGCTGATGCGCGCCTTATCACGCACAACTACGTAGTCCTCGAGCTGACTGCCCTCCTGCAGCACCGGCTGGGGATGGAGGCGGTCCGAGACCTTGTGGTAGAGATTCTCCCGGTATGTACGGTGCAGTGGGTCTCCGAAGCGATCCACGCCCAAGCGTTACACTACATGCTTGCCACAGGACACCGGCGGTTGAGCCTAACCGATTGCGTCAGTTTCGAGATGATGCGTCGTAACGGGTGCGACCGGGCATTCGTCTTCGATCCGCATTTCGATCAGCAGGGATTCATAACGCGATGGCCGGAAGGATGAGTGACGTGTCTCCGAACTCTCAAGTTCAAGACACTCTCTTCTATGTATCTCGCAATAACGGGGCCTCACTAAGCGTCGAGCTCGGTAGCATCCTTGCACGCAGGTACCGCCCGCGGCGACAATCCGTACGCGGCGGGTGGAAGTTCGATTTCGGGCGCGAGATTGGCGGGTTTGGGGGATCATTGAGCGATAGCGAGAAACCTATCCGGAAGGAGAGAGCCTTCCACCCATGTAAAGTGTAATCTAAATCCTTGGCGGCGCACAGATCCTTTTCGATGTTTCCTTCGATACCCAGGACAGGTTTGAAGAGCATCTCACCGAATCGCGTCGGGCGTTCCTTGCCAAGTCGTTCTTCCAGATCGGAGGCACCTCTGAGCTACTGAAGCGGTTGAGAAGCGAGCATGGCGGGTGTGGGAGGACCACCCAACATGGCCCCCTACGGCGCGTCCAGGTTCGGTTGGTTGGCCTGACCCATACTATGGCCAGAGATCTCGCGCCGCACAGCATCCGCGTAAACGCAATCAGCCCCGCCTACATGGGCCCGGAATACATGTGGGAGCGCCAGGTCAACCTCCAGGGGGTGGCAGGCACCAAGCACTTGTCCTCGGATCCGGTGACGGTTGCCCAACAGATGATCGGCAGTGTCCAAATGCTCCGGTACGGAAGCATCGACGAGATTCCCGGAACCGTCTGTTTTCTGCTGAGTGATGACGCAAGTTACATCACCGACATCAACGCGCCGATTGCCGGGGGTATACCGGGATGACCCGGCGTACGGCCCGCTGCTCGCTGCGCTGCTGATGGTTGGAGCCGTTGTCGCACTTGTTGCGGTCCTCCGAGGACTACGCCGATTCCATGGCTCACTATCGTGCCGGCTTTGAGAACGGGGGAAGACTTGAACAGATCGTTCAGGCGCTCCCGTGGGCTCCGACCGGGTATGCCCCAAAGTGCATACACTTATTGACAAGTGTAAACGGTTCATGACATGGGACGGCTTGTGACGACGTTCGCGCCGTCGACTGACCGGTTCGAGACGTTTTTCGAAAGGTTACCAAGAGGGGGTGCGGAGCTATCGAAAAAGGCAATTAGAAGACGCTTTCGCTCGATTTCGAGAAACACTCACGTGATAGGTCAGACGGCCGCCGTCGGAGTGATCGAGCCGGCCGGCGCGCGCTTCACCGGCTGCCGTGCCCCATCAGCACGGTCACACGATGGACGCCCTCGTCGCGCTCGAGATCGATTGT
>SKTG01000234.1 GCA_007118045.1 Nitriliruptoraceae bacterium | reverse complement strand
GTCCGACGCCTGGTCGACGAGCGCTTCGCCTCGATGGACCAACGCCACCTGCTGGCGCAACGCCAGCGGCTCGTCGCCGCACCCGGGACCCGGGTGACCTTCCGCACGGGCATCGACGGGCAGGTGTGGAGCCTCAACGGCGACCACTTCGCCCACGTGGAACCACACGTGGAGCCCGACGTCCTCGCGCTGCGGATGAGTACCACGGAACGGGGGCTGCCGATCGCCGTGGGCCACGCCGTCCGCGTGGCCGGAGGCGAGGTCCTGGCCGAGCGTCTCGAGCAGGGCGACCGCGAGCTCTTCCGCGTGCTCGACGTCGAGATCGGGGAAGCCGGCCGGCTGGTCGTCGACCAGGTGATGACCGTGCACTCGGGCAACGACGTCGAGGACCCGCTGCACGCCTCCCGCGCTCTGGCACGCGACGCGATCGCCGAGGGTTACGAGGCCCTGCTGGCCCGGCACGCCCTGGCCTGGGACGACCGCTGGTCGCGCCTGGACATCACCATCGAGGGCGACCCCATCGCCCAGACGGTCCTGCGCTACAACCTCTACCACAACGTGATCGCGACGCCGATGCACGCCGACCACCTGCCGGTGGGAGCCCGCGGTCTGTCGTGTCAGGCATACCAGGGCGCCGCCTTCTGGGACCAGGAGGTGTTCAACCTGCCGATGTGGGTGCACACGTTCCCGGAGGTGGCACGCAACCTGCTGGTCTACCGGCACCGCACCCTGGACGGCGCACGACGCAAGGCCGCCCGGCTCGGCTACGACGGTGCCTTCTACGCCTGGATCTCCGGCGACACGGGCGACGAGCTGTGCCCGGACTTCTTCTTCCGGGACGTGTTGACGGGCCGACCGATCCGCAACCACTTCAACGACTGGCAGATCCACATCTCCCCGGACGTGGCCGCCACGATCGACGGCTACGTCGCGGCGACCGGGGACACGACGTTCGTGCGCGAGCACGGGGCCGAGATCGTCTTCGAGGTGGCCCGCTTCCTCGCCTCCTTCGTCCACTACCGCCCAGCCGACGGGGCGTACCACCTGCTGCGACTGCTCGGGCCCGACGAGTACCACGAGAACGTCGACGACAACGTCTTCACGCTGGAGCAGACGCGAGTGGCGATGGCCGAGGCGGTCACCCTCTGGGACGAGCTCGCGGAGGATGCCCCCGAGGTGTTCGCCGCGCTGCAGGCCCGGCTCGGCCTGCGCGAGGTGGAACGCGATCTCTGGGAGGACGTGCTCGACCGGTTGGCCGTGGTCGAACCGGACCCCGACACGGGGGTGCTCGAGCAGTTCACCGGCTACTTCGAGCTCGAGGACACCCGACCGTCCGAGGTCCGCGGCCGGCTCAAGCATCCCGACGAGTACTGGGGCTGGCCCAACGGCGTCGCGGTCCACACCCAGGTGATCAAGCAGGCCGACGTCGTCCAGCTGTTCGTCAACCAGCCGGAGCGGTGCGACCGGCGGACCATGGCGGCCAACTACGACTACTACCTGCCCCGCACCCAGCACGCGTCGTCGCTCTCGCGCCCGATGTACGCCCTGGTCGCCGCCCGGCTCGGACGGGTCGCCGAGGCGTACGAGCTGTTCCTGCGCGGCGCGACCGTCGACCTGTTGGCCGACTCGCATCCGTCACCGGGCGGCACCTTCATCGGCGGCATCCACGTCGCGGCGTGCGGTGCCACCTGGCAGGTCGTGGTCCTCGGCTTCGGGGGCGTGCACGTTCGTTCCGACCACGTCGAGGTGGCGCCTCGGCTACCGCCCGCTTGGGACCGGCTGTCGTTCGGGCTGGCGGCCCACGGGGGTTGGCTCCAGGTCGAGGCGCGCCGGGACGCGGTGGTGGTCCGCGCGGAGGCGACCAACGCCGAGGCGATCGCCGTGGTCCTCCACGGCGAAGCCTTCGAGATCGCTCCTGGGGACGAGCACACCGTGCACATCGACCTGTCCGAGCAGGTCGTCGCCCCCTGAGCCGGTGCGCGGACGCGCCTGACCCAGGCTGCCGCCGGTCCCCTGCGAGCACGCGGCCGCCGGTCGGGGGCCGGTGCTGCCGGAGCGCTGCGAGCACGCAGGCGCCGGTCGGGGCCGGTGACGTCCAGCGGTACCGTCGCGAGCTCCCCGCGCCCCGACCAGCGTGTCCGGACGTGCCCGCCACGTCGACGCGCGTGAGCGGTCCGTGGCGCACCACCTCGATGTCAGGAGCGCCCCGCCATGTCCACCCGCGAACCGCGCGTCCCGACCGGTGCCGTCACCGTGCTGGCTTGGCTGGTCAGCGTCGGCATCCTGGTGCAGGCGTTCCTGGCCGGCCAGGGATGGTTCGTGTCACCGGGCCTGATGACCCTGCACGGCGGCGTCGGCCACGGGGTCCTGCTCCTGGCCGTGGTCACCGCCGCCGCGGCCTGGCTGGCCGCGCGGCGCGGACCGGCGCTGCTCGGCACCTTGGTGGTCCTCGGGCTGGTGGGACAGACCGGCCTCGGCTACGCGGGACGACGGGCCGGCGTGGAGCTCGCCTCGTCGCTGCACGTCCCGCTCGGCGTTTCCCTCTTCGGGGCGTCGGTCGCGGTCGCGGTGTGGGCGACGGTCGGGCGACCGACGGCTCGATGAGGACGCCGCTGGTGCTCCTCCCGCCCTCCAAGGGCAAGGCCCCCGGTGGGGACGGCCCGAGCCTCAGGGACCAGCTCGCGCAGGATGGGCCACTCGCGGCGCCCCGGCGGGCGGTGCTCGAAGCCGCCGTCGCTGCGGCCGCGGACCTCGACGACCGCTCGCTCGCTCGCCTCACCGGGGTGGCGGTCGGCGACGTCTCCGTCCAGCGCGATCGGCTGGCCGGTCTGGCGGATGCACCCACCATGCCCGCCCACCGGCGTTACACCGGGGTGGTGCACGGCAACGCGGGGCTGGGTTCGGTCGACCCGAGCCGCGTACGAGCGGACGTGCGGATCGTCTCGCCGTTGCTCGGCGTGGTCGCCCTGGAGGAGCCGACCCCCGACTACCGGCTGGAGCTCGCCGCCCGCCTGCCGTCGCTCGGCGGGCTCGGTCCGTACTGGCGGGAACGGCTCACCGACCACCTCGCGGAGCTGACCGCGGACCGGCGTGTCTGGGACCTGCTTCCCGGCGAGCACGCCGTGATCTGGTCGTCGCAGCTGCGGGACCGTCAGAAGGTGACCGTGCGCTTCGTCCGGCCGGACGGCCGCGCCGCGAACGCCGCCCGGACGAAGGTCGCCAAGGGTCGGCTGGCCGCGGCGCTGCTGCGGGCACCGTCGATGACCCCCGCCCGGGCTGCCCGCGACGTCGATCTGGGGGACGGCTGGGAGCTGGAGGCGAGCGGACGCGAGCTGACCGCCACGTACCGCGGCTGACCCGAGCCGCCCCCCGCTCGCCGCCCTCGCGCTGGAGCTGCCGACCCCACGGCCGATCCCCTCGTCCGCCTCGGGGGTCCG
>SKTG01000301.1 GCA_007118045.1 Nitriliruptoraceae bacterium | reverse complement strand
CGGAGGGCCGCCCGTCGCTGGCGTGCACGCGGCTGCTCGCCGGGCTGGCCGACGCCGGCTGCGAGGTGCGCTACCACGGCGACTTCGACTGGCCCGGCCTGCGCATCGCCTCGAGCGTGCTCGCGAGCACCGGCGGCGTGCCCTGGCGCTTCGGCGCCGAGGACTACCGGCAGGCGGCCGCGCGTCCACCGGCCCCGAGCGGTCAGCGCGCAGGGGAGACGGGGTCCGGCGAGCGGCTCGTCGGCGAACCGGTCCCCTCCCCGTGGGACCCCGACCTCGCCACGGCCATGTCACGGGCCGGGCGCGTCGTGTACGAGGAGGATGTGCTCGACGCGTTGCTCCAGGATCTCGCGAACTCACCCGAACCGGGGGTGAGATCAGGTCGACTTCGGCCGCACCGAGGACCCCGCCTCGCCTACGATCGGTCCCCGCGCCGACGACCAAGGCGCCCGCACGACGGGTGAGGCCATGCGTCCGACCCACGTCCCTCCCGCTCCACCGCACCGCCGCCACGAACCAGCTCGGACGAGCTAGAGGAGGCGGGATGGCGGTCACACCCTCGGAGCGCATCCGCAACATCCTGGTGCTCGGGCACACCGGGACCGGCAAGTCCACCCTGGTCGAGGCGCTCCTGGAGGCAGCAGAGCGCGGCCAGGGCCCCGAGAAACCGGCGCGCGTCCCGACCCACGCACCGAACCACCACGACCGTCGGTCCGTCGTCGACGCCGAGCCGGAGGAGCTCGAGCGCGGGCACTCCCTGTCGCTGGCGCTGGTCAGCTTCGAGGCGGAGGGCCACAAGCTCAACGTGCTCGACGCGCCCGGCGGCGCCGAGGCGATCGGCGACGCCTACCCGGCCCTGCTCGCGGCGGACGCGGCCCTGTTCGTGGTCGACGCCACCATCGGCGTGCAGCCCCAGCACGTGGAGCTGTGGGCCGCGTGTGAGCGGCAGGGGCTGCCGCGCGTGGTGTTCGTCAACAAGCTCGATCTCGACCGCGCCCGGTACCAGGAGCTGGTCGACGACCTCGCCGAGCGCTACGGCACGCCGCTCGCCCCCGTGCACGTGCCGCTGTACCAGCACGGGCGCTTCGAGGGCGTCATCGACCTGCTGCACGGCGTGGTCATCGAGGAGCACGACGGCCAGCACGACGAACGACCGATCCCCGACCACCAGCTGGCGCAGGTGGAACGCAACCGCGAGCGGCTGGTCGAGGCGATCGTCGAGATCGACGACGAGCTCCTCGAGCGCTACCTCGACGGCCAGCAGCCGTCCGTGGACGAGCTCGTCAGCGGCTTCGCGCACGGCATCGCCACGGGCGAGTTCTTCCCCGTGCTGTGCGGCTCGGCGACCGCGGACATCGGCGTCGAGCCGCTGCTGCGCTTCCTCGTCGAGGAGTGTCCCTCCCCGACCGAGGCGGCCCACCCGCTACCCCACGACGGGCCGACGGTGGCGTACGTGGCCAAGACCTTCTCCGACCAGTACGTCGGTCGCATCAACCTGCTGCGGCTGCTCTCCGGCGAGCTGCACGCCGACGACGAGCTGCGGGTGCTGCGCACGGACCAGCTCGAACGCTGCCGGCACCTGTTCACCCTGCGCGGCAACGAGCACGTGCCCCTCGACGGTGCCGCCGCCGGTGACCTCGTCGCCGTCGGCAAGCTCGGGGACGTGCTCACCGGCGACCTGCTCTACGCCAAGCCGCTCGACGTCACCATCGACCTGCCGCAGCTTCCGGAAGGGTTCCACCGCGTGGTGTTCGAACCGGTCTCGTCCGGCGACGACGCCAAGCTCTCGCTGGCCCTGCAACGCGTCCTGCAAGAGGACCCGTCGATCCGCAGCACGCTCGACACGGACAGCCAGACGCGGGTGCTCAGCTTCCTCGGCCCGAGCCACGTGGAGGTGACCACCGCCCGGCTCGCCCGCAAGTACGGCGTCTCCGTCGAGGTGACGGACGCGCCGATCGCCTACCGGACCACGATCCGCCGGGGCGCCACCGGGACCGGCCGGCACGTCAAGCAGAGCGGCGGTCACGGCCAGTACGGGATCGTCACGCTCGAGATCGAGCCGCTGCCCCGCGGGGCCGGCTTCGCGTTCGAGAACGTCTCCGTCGGTGGCGTGGTGCCCCACCAGTACGTGGGCTCGGTCGAGAAGGGCGTCCGCGAGGCGATGACCGACGGCCCGCTCGGTGGGTTCCCGGTCGTCGACGTCGGCGTGAGGCTGGTGGATGGCAAGCACCATCCGGTGGACTCCTCCGACGCCGCGTTCCAGATGGCCGGCCTCCTCGCGTTCCGGGCGGCCGTCGCCGAGGCCGACCCGGTGCTGCTCGAGCCGGTCGCGCTCGTGATCGTGACGGTGCCGAACGAGCTGACCGGCGCCGTCCTCTCGGACCTGTCGGCACGACGGGGCAAGATCACGGCCACGCACGTCACCGACGACGGGGCGAGCCGCATCCAGGCGCACGTACCCGACGTCGAGCTGGCCACCTTCACGAGCGACCTGCGGGCGTTGACCAGCGGCCAGGGCACGGCGAGCCTCGCTTACGACCACCACACCGACGTGCCGGACACGGTCGCACGACGGCTGCTGGAGGGCTCGGCCTCCAGCTGATCCGGGTCGTACCACCGATCACGGTGACCGACGCTCCGGTCCGTGGCCCGCGTTGCGGGCCAGGCCGGGTCGGAGCCACGACGCCACCGCGTGAACAGCGGTGCGGACCGCACGAGTGGTCAGAGCCCGAGCAGCCGGCGGATCCGGTCGGCGTCCATGCCGCGGCCGTCGCCGGTCCAGCCGGCTGCACGCTCGCCCATCTCGTCGAGCAGGCGCTCCAGCGCCTCGCGCCGGGTCGGATCGGCGGCCGCCTCGCGTGGCGTCGCACCGTCGAGGGCCGGGAGCTGCATGTCGAGCCACGCGTCCTCGTGCTGGGTCATCCAGGCTTCGAGCTGCGCCTCGACCTCCGCCCGAGCGTCGTCATCCAACGTGTCGAGGTCGAGCAGCTCGTCGTCCCCCGGCTCCGCGTCCTCGTCCCCGCGATCGGCCAGCAGGTCGGCCATGGGCCGGCGCTCCTCGTCGACGAGCGTCGCCTGTGGCAGCACCTCGTCGATCAGCGCGCCGAACCACAGGGCCCGGGGCACCGAGGTGGTCGACACCGTCAACCGGTCGGCCGTCACCTCGACGCTGCCCTTGAGCCAACGCTGACCGTCGCGTTCCTCGAAGGCGACCAGGGTCTCGCCGTCGTCCTCCAGCTGGTCGGCCAGCGCGGCACGTGCCGCCTCGCCGTCGGCCACCTCGTAGGTGCGCGTGACGAACACGACCGCGTCGCCGGCGGTGGTCGCGACGCCGGGCCCGGCGCTGAGGCTGCGGTACCAGCGGGCCAGCTCGACCGCGCTCGGGTCCTCGTCGAGGAGGTCGAGCAGGTCCCGGCGGCGCTGGTCGGGTACGACGATCAGGCCGTAGGACGGCGCCACGCCGTCGGGCTCGGGGATCAGCCAGGCCAGCGCGGCCGTGCCCGCATCGAGGTCGGCCGCCACCGAATGGTCGACGAAGGTGGTCCGCTCGCCGGAGCGCAGATCGAGCACGGTGCAGGTGCCGTCGTCGGCGCTCTCGGCCAGCTCGTAGGCGCCGGCACGGACCTGCGACCAGGCGCGCAGCAGCTCCAGCTCGTCGGCGGGGAGCAGGGAGCCGCGGACCTCGCACATCTCCTCGAGCAGGCCGCCCTCGAACAGGGTGAGGTTGAGCACCGCGAGGTGGCGGAGCGACCCGTCCTCCGCATCCGTTCCGCACGCACGGGCGATCGGTTCGACGAGCTCCTGGGCGTACGGGCTCGCGAGGAAGCCGATGATCTTGTGCCACACCCAGTCGAGACGCTCCTGCAGGGGCCAGCCACCGTGCTTCTGGCAGCAGACCTTGTACTTGCGACCCGAACCGCACGGGCACGGCTCGTTGCGACCCGCCGACACCGGCCCCGGCGCGGCGTAGGGCCTCAACAGCTCGGTGAACTCCTCTACCCGTGGGCCCTCGATGCGGCGCAGCAGGCCGAGGGCCCCGCCGGCCTGCCCGCGGTCCGAGAGGTAGCGCACGAGGTCGAACCCGGCCGGTCCGTGACCCTCGTCGAGCTCGCGTGCCCGCCGCAGCTCGGCCTCGGCGTCGGCGTGATCGTCGACGACGAGCTCGAGCAGCCGGGACCGCAGCCACGCGGTGTTGGCACGCAGGGAACGATCACGGGACGGGGACGGTGTCCCGTCGACGAGCGCGAGCAGGGTGGTGGCCGCCAGCGGGTCGGAGCCCACGACGTCCTCGACCAGGGCCAGGGTCGGTTCCAGGCCGGCGAGCGCGGTCGTCAACCACCCAGCGGTCTCCTCGCGGTCGACCGTGTCGAGCACCTCCCGGAGGGTGGCCGCCTGCGACGGGTCGTCGAGCGCCGCTCCCCGTTCATCGAGCACCGGTTCCCCTTCGTCGAGCCGCTCGCGCATCGTCGTCACCTGTGCGTCGAGCAGCTCGCGTTGGAGCGTCTTCACCTCGATGGAGAGCGCGAGCACGGCGGTCACCTCCTCGTCCGCCAGCCCGTGGTCGTCCCGCAGGTGTTCGACCATGTGGTCGCTGCCGTCGTGCTCCTCGGGATCCTCCTCGTCGCTGCGCAACAGCCCGTGGTCGGTCGATCGGGTGCCCATGACGCTCAGCAGGTCGCCGAGCGGTGCGGTGGGAGCACCGAACAGCTGCGGGTACCGCACGCGCGTCTCGTACACGAGCTGGACCTCGTCCACGCCGAAGGGCTCGAGCTCCCGCAGCGTCGTCAGGGTGCGATCCAGCCGCTCGGCGACCTGGTGGTCCACCGGTGGCGCGTCATCGCGTCCGGCCAGCTCGACACGGCCGCCGCTGACGCGCACGACCAGCACGGCCTCGGTCGGCAACCAGCCCTCGGGTCCGCTCAGCTGCCACGGCTGGATCCCCACGATCTCGAGGGCGCCGCCGTCCACCAGCGGCACGGTGCGCCCGTCCGGGCTGCACAGGTGCAACGCCGCGAGGTCCGGCTCGAACGTGACGGCACCGGTCGCGCGCTCCTCGTCGTCGACCCGGTGGGTCAGCGTGAGACCCTCGAGCACGTCGTCCAGGTCACACAGCCGCCCGTCGGCCAACGGGAACGCGGCGAAGGCCTCCTCGTCGGCCAGCTCCTCCAGCAGGAGCCGCTCCAGGTCCTGGACCTCGAGCGTCTCGCCGTCGAGCGTGAGCAGCTCCGGATCGAGCCGCCGATGCAGCTCGCCGGCGCTCTGCGGTCCCAGCTCGCGCAACGACCGCCGTGCGGCCTCGCGCAGTCGGAGCTCGTCCACGTGGAGGTCTCCTTCCTCGTCCGGCGCGCACCCTACGCCCCTCCGCCGACGATGCTCGACGCCATCCACGGACGGCGCACACGCACGGTGACGCCCTGGCCGGCGACGCCGTGACGTGATGCGCTGGCATCGCTGTGGCGTCGCATCTCGCCGCCGCACGCATCCGCATCCGACTACGGTCGGGTGAGCCGCCGAGGTCGGGAGGCCGATGCAGGTCACCAAGTACCCCCAATCCTGCCTGGTCGTCGAGGTGCCGGGGACGGGCCGGTTGCTGCTCGACCCGGGTGGTCCCGCGAGCGCACGCCACGAGCTCGAGGAGATGCTGCCCGTCGACGCCGTCCTGGTCACCCACCGGCACCCGGATCACCTCGATGGGGCGTGGGCGGCCGAGCTGCTCGATCGCGGCATCCCGCTGGTGACCAACGCCGACGTGGCCGGCCTGCTCGACCGTGACGACGTCACGGTGATGGCGGACGGTGACCGGCGTGAGGTCGCCGGCGTGGCGGTCCGGGCGGTCGAGCTGGCGCACATGCCGATGGTCGACGGCACGCCGGGACCGCCCAACCTCGGGTTCCTGCTCGACGACCGCCTGCTGCACCCCGGCGACGGCGTGGACCTGCGCGGCCTGCACGCGCAGGTGCTGGCGGCACCGTTGGCCGGGCCGAGCTGCAGCTACCGCGACACCTACGTCATGATCGAGACGGTCGGGGCGACCACGGCCATCCCGATCCACTACGACGTGTTCCCCGCCGACCCCGACCTGTTCGCGGAGAAGGCCGGCGACGTCGCCGACGTGCGGGTCCTCGCCGCGGGGGAGACGACCACGCTGGCCTGAACGGGTCGGTCTCGAGCGTGACGGGCAGCGCCGTGCTCAACCGGGGATGTGCTCGTCCTCCCCGAACGTCCACGCCAGCAGGAACGCGGCCACGACGGCCGCGACGGCCGCCACGCCGAACAGCCACTGCAGGTCCCGCGCGGCGACGAGACCGCCGAGGAAGCTGCCAGCGACGCGCCCGCCGCCGATGACGACCATGGTGTAGAGACCCTGGAGCGCGTGTCGCATGCCCGGCTCGGCCTGCGCGTCGAGGAAGACCCGGGCGGCGACGAGCGTGGTGATGACCACGTAGCCGTGCACGAGCTGGGTCCCGAGCACCACCCCAACCGTCGGCCACACGGCGAGCGCGAGCATCCGCGAACCCTGGGCGAGCGCCGAGGTGACCATGAGCCGGCGCCAGCCGAGCCGCCGGATCAGCCAGCCGTACAGCGCCATGTAGCCGACCTCGAGCCCGACCCCGAGGTTGGCGATCAGCCCGAGCCAGCGGACGTCGACGCCCACCACGTCCGTGACGTACAGGGGGTAGAAGGCGAGGTAGGCCGACATCGCCATCTGCAGCAGCAGCATCGCGATCCCGAACACCGCGAGGCGGGGGCGCCTGGCGACCTTCCAGGCCCGGCCCAGGGACCGCCCGAGACCGGGGGGTGTCGCCGCACCCGATCCGGCCGAAGGTCTCGCCGGCTGCGGCAACCGCAGGGCGTTGCCGGCGCTGAGCACGGCCATCCCGGCCGCGACGGCGAGCACGATCCACGTCCCCGTCCCGAGACTGAGGGGCAGGTAGAGCGCCACGCCGGGGAGCAGGAACCCGAGCGTCCCCCACACCCGGACCTGGTGGAACGAGACGTGCTCGAGGCCCGCCGCCGATCGCTTCGCGGTGAAGAACAGGCTGTCCTGCAACGACTTCGTCGGTTCGAACGCGAGGCTGTAGAGCCCGAAGACGATCAGGCCGGCGCCGAAACCCTCCAGGCCGGTCATGGCGAGCAGGGAGACGGCCGTGCCGACCAGGATCCCCGCGAGCAGCCTGGTCTCCCGACGGTCGGTGTCGGCGACCGCTCCGAGCAGCACCGGCGTGATCAGGATCGCGAGACCACCCATGGCCACGACCGTGCCGATCTCGCCGCGGCCGAGACCCAGCTGTGTCGCCAGGACCACCGGCAGGAACGGTGCGATCGCCCCCTCGATGCCGTAGACGAGGAAGTACTGCTGCCGGAGGTTGCGGAGTTCGGATCCCAAACCGCTACGCCGCCCGGACTCCGGAGCCCGCGGGAGTGCGCCACGGCCACGTGACCGACGCGACCGCGTGGTCCCGCCCCCGGTCCTGGACGCCGACGGTCCTACTCGCCGAGCCTGGCAGCGACGTCATCGTCGGTGTTCCTCCTCCGGGGCGATGCGACCGATCTCGCGGCGATGAGGCATCCTGCTCGTCGCGGTCACCGCGTCGACGCTCCGCAACGGGTGGCGCGGCACACCCGGCGGAGCCGGTCGGTGACCGTACAGGCCGCCCGCCCGGACTCTGCCAGTGCGGCGGCGACGGACGGGCAGGCTGACGCACCCGTCTCCGGAAGGCGAACCCCGTCCCGCGACACGCCACACGCGAGGCCAGCATGTCCACCACCACCCCCGTCCGTGCCACCTCCGACGCGTACGAGCTCGCCGAGGGCCCGTACTGGGATGCGACGCGAGGCCGGCTGTTGTGGGTGGACATCCCCGCGGGGGCCGTGCACACGGGCGAGCTGGTCGACGGCTCGATCCAGCCGACCTCCGAGCTCGTCGTCGACGACACGGTCGGCGCCGTGGTACCCACCGTCGACGGCGGCCTGCTCGTCGCCGGTCGTGAACGGCTGCTGCTCGTCACCTCCGACGGCACGGTCCTCGAGGGGCCCAGGGTCGTGCCCGAGGGTGACGACCGGCGTCACAACGACGGCTCGACGGACCCGGCGGGCCGCTTCGTGGTCGGGACCCTGTCCCTGGCCGAACCCACCGGCCGTGAGACGCTCGTCCGACTGGAGGACGACGGCACGCTCACGGTGCTCGACGACGACCTGTGGCTGTCGAACGGCCTCGGTTGGTCAGCCGACGAGGACCGGATGTTCAGCGTCGACAGCCTCCGCCGCACCGTCTTCGTTCGCACCTACGACCCCCCCTCCGGCGCGAGCGGCCCCCGGCACGAGCACCTCCGCCTCGATGACGGGGACGGCATCCCCGATGGCCTCGCCGTCGACACGGCCGACCACCTGTGGGTGGCGGTGTGGGGCGCGGGTGAGGTCCGGCGCTACGACCCCGACGGGCGCCTCGACGACGTCATCGAGGTGTCTGCCCCCAACACGTCCTCCGTGGCCTTCGCCGGCGAGGATCTCCGGACGCTGGTGATCACGACCGCACGCGAGGACCTCGACGCCGGCCAGCTCCGGGACTTCCCGGCGTCGGGGCACCTGTTCACGGCGCGGGTCGACGTACCGGGCGTGCCGGTGGAGGCGGCGAACGCCTCGGCACGCTCGCCCGCCTTCGTCGCCAGCTGAACGCCGTTCCCGACCCGTAGGCAGGGACCACCCGGTGAGCAGCCAGGACGCCGTCCGGGCCGACCACGACGGCACCGGCATCCGCCCAGAGCAAGGGACGACATGAGCGAGTCCATGCGAGCCTTCGTGCTGACGGCTCCCGGACGCGGAGGCGTCGAGGACGTGCCCATCCCGCGCCCGGCGCCGGGTGAGGCCGTCGTCGCGGTCGAACGGGTCGGTGTCTGCGGCACCGACGTCGAGTTCTTCACCGGCGAGATGACCTACCTGCACACGGGCCACTCCAGCTTCCCGATGCGCCTGGGCCACGAGTGGTGCGGGACCGTCGTCGAGGTCGGCGACGGCGTGGACCCCGCGACGATCGGTCGGCGTGTCACCGGTGACACCATGCTCGGGTGCGGGAAGTGCCGACGCTGCCGCCGCGGCAACCAGCACGTCTGCGAGTACCGGGCCGAGGTGGGGGTCCGCGGCGGTCGTGACGGGGCTCTCGCGGAACGGATCGCCGTCCCGGTGTCGTCGCTGCACGCACTGCCCGATGCGGTCGATGGCACGCTCGGGGCGCTGGTCGAACCGGCGGGCAACGCCCGGAGGGCGGCTCGGGCTGCCGGTCTCGCGCCCGGCGACCGTGCGTTGGTCCTCGGTCCGGGCGCCATCGGGCTCCTCGTCGCGATGCAGCTGCGTGCCGACGGGGTCGATATCCACCTGATGGGCAAGACCGAACCCTCCCTGGCGTTCGCCCGGAGCCTCGGGTTCGAGTCGGTCTGGTCCGAGGACGCGGTGCCGGACCTCGCCTACGACGCGGTCGTCGACGCCTCGAACTCGTCAGCGTTGCCGGCCCTCGCCCTCGACCTCGTCGAACCGGGAGGTCGCGTGGTCTACATCGGTATCGCCGGCTCGCCGAGCATGATCGACACGCGCGAACTGGCAACGAGGGACGTCACGGCCGTCGGCGTCCTGTCCGCGTCTCCGGCACTCGCGTCCACCATCGAGGTCCTCGCCGCGGGCGACATCGATCCGCGACCGCTCGTCGCCGCGACGGTCGGGCTCGACCAGGTCGCCGACGTCCTCGCCGGACGGCGCCCGGACGACGCCGGGCCCGGCCCCAAGGTCCACGTCGACCCACGGCAAGCGGCGTGACCGGATGAGCCCGCCGCGAGGCGGTCCGACACCTCACTCCGCGGTGAGGTCCGTGCAGTCGCGCAGCTCGTCCCACTCCTCGATCGCGGCGGTGACCTCGTCGCCTTCGAGCGGGTGCGGCACCCCCTCCTGGATCCGGGCCGGGACCCACTCGTAGTCGAGGACCTCGTCCCCCTCGACGGTGACCATCAGCACCCCCGTGTCGATACCGGGACTCTGCTGGCTGTAGAACACGAAGTTGCCGAGTCCGTAGTCGATCAGGGTGTCGTCGAGCATGCCGGTGCCCTGCAGCCGGTGCGCGTGCGTGCCGACCACGACGTCGGCGCCGTGCTCGTCGAGCCGTTCGGCGAGACCCATCTGGCGCTCCGTCGGGCACGCCTCGCCCTCGACACCCCAGTGCAGGTAGACGACCACGGTGTCGTAGGTCTCCCGCGCGTCGGCGACCGCATCGAGCAGGTCGACCTCGTGCTCGTGCTTGGCGAACGCGAGCCCAGGACGATCGTCCGTCGCGGGCCACGTGTCGAAGAAGACCGTGTCCATGACCTGGGTCGCGCCGATGACGGCGATCTCGCGGCCACGGATCGAGACGACATGCGGGGCGAACGCCTCGTCGATGTCACGACCCGCGCCGATCAGCGGGAAGTCCGCCTCCTCCGCGGCCGTGAGCGTGTCTTCCAGACCCTCCGCGCCGTAGTCCATGCCGTGGTTGTTCGCGAGCGACGCCACGTCCACCCCGGCGGCCTCCAACGCATCCAGCGCGGTCGCCGGGGCCCGGAACGTGAAGCCCTTGGGTTCCGGCTCGCCACCCTCGGTGATGGCCGTCTCGAGGTTGACCACGACCAGGTCGGCCTCGTCGAAGACCGGCACCATCGGATCGAGCAGCCCCTCGGGGTCGGCCTCGAGCTGCGGTTCGATCATCCCCTCGAACATGACGTCGCCACCGAAGGCGATCGTCGGCGGCGGTCCTTCGGGCTCCGCCTCGTCCTCCGCCTCGTCCTCCGGTTCCGGCTCATCCTCCGGTTCCGGCTCGCCGTCCTGTTCGGCCTCGTCCGTCGCCTCCGGCTCGTCCTCGCTCCCGGTCCCGGTCTCGGTTCCGGGCCCGTCGTCGTCGCCGGCCGACGTCTCGTCATCGCTCTCCGCAGTCGGTGCCTGGGCGTCCTCGGAGACCTCGGCCTCGCCGGCGCAGGAGCTCGTCACGACCAGCGCACCGAACGCGGCGACCAGCGTCCAGCGTCGAGCGCGCACCCGCGGGCGGGCGCTGCGGCGGGCGTACCGATGCCGGTGCGTCAGTGGGGTCCCCCAGGGTTCCGTGGTCGCGCGGAACGGTACGGCCACCGAGCTCCGCCCGCGAACACCCGGCGCCATCAGCCCACCGGACATCGGCGCGGCCGACCCCTCGGTCGCCCCACCCACCCGTCCTGGCGGCTCATTCCAACGCGAACGAGCCCGTGACGACCTCGCCGGCGGGCTCGTAGGTGCCCATCATCACGCCCGTGGTGGAGGTGACGCTGTCCACCAGCCGGAGGCCCGTCGGGATGGTGCCCGCATCGAACAGGCGCTTGCCCGACCCGAGCACGAGCGGGAAGACCCAGAGCCGGAACCGGTCGACGAGCCCGTGCGCCAACAGCGTCTGGATCAGGTCACCGCTGCCGTGCACCTGAAGCTCCGGGCCGTCCTGCTCCTTCAGGGCGGCGACGCCGTCCGCCGCGTCGGCCTCGAGCAGCACCGAGTTCGACCATGTCAGGTCGGGCCGGCTGCGCGACGCCACGTACTTGGTGGCTGCGTTGAAGAGGCCGGCGCCTTCCTCCTCGCTGGCGTGCGGCCAGTGCGCCGCGAAGATGTCGTAGGTCCGGCGCCCCAGCACGAGGTCGAAGGGTGCTCGCAGCGCCTCGGCCACGACCTCGCCCATGAGCTCGTCCCAGTAGGGCACCGACCAGCCGCCGTGCGCGAAGCCGTCGCTGTCGTCCTCGTCCGGCCCACCGGGGGCCTGCATGACCCCATCGAGGGTCAGGAAGGTCTGCAAGGTCACGTCCCTCATCCATGCGGCCTTTCGAGCTTCGGCTCCGAGCGTCCCCGACATCGACGGGTGCGGTCCTCCGGAGAGCACCCGAGGGGGTCGACGTCCGTCACCGCGCGGACTCATCGGTCGCGAACCGGACGGCACGGTCAGGCGGGCGGGGGCTCGACGGCCACCGTGCTGAGCTCGCCACCCGGGCGCGGCGCCGCGCACCCGTTCTCCCCGACGTCACGGACCCGGGTCAGCCATCCGGGGATGCTGGCTGGTGGCATCGAGCGGGCCCAGAACCATCCCTGTGCCGAGGTGCAGTTCCAGTCCCGGAGGAGCTCGAGCTGCTCCGCGCGTTCGACGCCTTCCGCGGTGGTGTCGATGTGCAGGCTCTGCGCGAGGTTGACGATCCCCTGCGCCAGGGCAGCGTGCTCACCCCCCTCGGTGATCTCCGCGACGAAGCCGCGATCGATCTTGATGACGTCGACCGGGAAGCGCTGCAGGTAGGCGAAGGAGGAGTAGCCGGTCCCGAAGTCGTCGACGGCGACCCGGACCCCGAACTCCCGCAGCTCGGCCAGGACCTGCCCGGCCTGCTCGGGCTCCTTCATGAGGGCGGTCTCGGTGATCTCGAGCGTCAACGACGACGCATCGAGCCGCGACTCGGTCAGCGCCGCGAGGACGAGCTCGGCGAACCCCGG
>SKTG01000482.1 GCA_007118045.1 Nitriliruptoraceae bacterium | reverse complement strand
TCACGTGGCCCGCGAGCGGTTCGATGCCGCTCGCATGGTCGTTGGCTACGAAGAGGTCTACCGGAACCTCGTCGAGGGTGGGGCCTGCACCGAGCGGGAGGTTTCGAGCCCGGCCTGATCACGCCAGTGCTCGAGCCGGGCATCGCCCACAGCGGCGACGCTGGCGTTCACCGCGGCGCTGCCTACGGCCGCCGGATCGTCTGGACGGTGGTCAGGGGCAGAATCGAACTGCCGACACCGCGATTTTCAGTCGCGTGCTCTACCAACTGAGCTACCTGACCGCGGACACGGACCGCGAACGGCCCTGCACGTGCCCCTGTCGCCGCCCGTGCGTGGCGGCGGCGACACCACCTCGCGAGGGACTCGCCCCAGCGAGATGGAACCGGCCGGTCCGTGGACCGGCCGTGAGCGGACCTGACGGGATTTGAACCCGCGACCTCCACCTTGACAGGGTGGCGAGCACTCCTAACTGCTCCACAGGTCCGTGGTTGGTGCGTGAACGGTACAGCGCCGTGACCGCGTGGGCCGCGCGGGACTCGAACCCGCAACCAGCGGATTAAAAGTCCGATGCTCTGCCAGTTGAGCTAGCGGCCCGGAAGCTGGAGAGCGCCCCACGCTGCAGCGCGCGCGAAGGATAACCCGGGGGTGCGCTGGCCGCCAACCGGGCGGGCTCTGGCCTACCGTGCGCGCGCGGGCCGAGCACCCCGATGGGCCGCCCCGAGGCGGCTGCGCGATCCCGCCCGAGGCGATCACGGCTGGCCCGTGCGCCCCGATGAGCAGGAGCAGCGTGCGTACCGATCCTCCCTCGGCGTCCACCCCGGTGGAGGTGTCGCCGCTCCGTGACGAGCTCGCGGACGTTCTCGGTCTGCTGGACTCGGCCGAGCGGGCCGGCGTCCCACTGGTCGACGAGGCCGAGCGGGCCCGCCTCGACGCGTTGGAGGCCGGCGCGGACGCGGCCGGGTGGTACCGCTGGGTCGCGCATCGCGATGACGAGCTGGTGGGCTACCTCGGGATCCTTCTGCCGGAGACGGGACAGGCCGAACGGGAACACGACGCGGCGCACCCGGGGGGCCAGCCCGCGTCGCCCGACCAGGACCCGGCGCTGGCCCTGGGCGACCTCGCGGTGCCGCGCGGTCGACGGGCGGACCCCGCGGTCCTGCTGGCACTGCTCGCGAGGGCTGCCGACGTGGCCGAGCGGGCCGACTGCACCGTGGAGCTGTGGTTGCGCGACGCCGAGGAGACCGACGTCGAGACGGTGACCTCGAGCGAGGTCCCCGTCACGGTCCAGCGGCGGCTGGGGGTACTCGGACGTGACCTGACCGAAGCGCCCTCGAGCGTGCCCGGCCCGACGATCCGCTCGTACCGCCCCGGCGAGGACGACGCCGCCGTGGTGGAGGTCCTCGCCGCCGCGTACGCGGGTACCGATGACGGGGGCTGGGACCTGCCGACCTTCCGCGAACGCCGCCGTTTCGGGTGGTTCGACCCAGCTGACCTGCTGCTGGCGGTCGACGACGCCGACCGGCCCTTCGGCCTGCACTGGCTCAAGCGGCGGGATGCGGCCACCGGCGAGGTCTACAACCTGGCCGTCCACCCGCGCGCCCAGGGCGCCGGCGCCGGGCCGACCCTGCTGGCGGCCGGTCTGCGGCACCTGCACGCGACCGGGTGCCGTGAGGTCCTGCTCTGGGTCGATCTCGCGAACGAGCGGGCCGTGCAGCTGTACCGCCGGCAGGGTTTCGAGACGCGATGGGTCGACGTCGCGCTGCGGCTCGACCGAGGCTGACCGCCGGCCCCAGCACCGGGTGGTCCCGCGTGGGTGCGGTCCCCATCAGCCACGGGCCGGCGTCCCGCTCAGCCACGGGCCGGTGGCGGAGCGAGCCGGATCAAGGGAGCTCCTCACCGGCGGCCACGGGAGCCTCCTCGGGCCCCCGGTGCGTCCGCGAGCCGGGCGGCACCAGCTTGTAGCCCACCCCGCGGACGGTGACGATCATCTGCTCGTGTTCGGGACCGAGCTTGGCCCGGAGCCGTCGCACGTGCACGTCGACGGTCCGGGACCCGCCGAAGTAGTCGTAGCCCCAGACCTCCTGGAGCAGCAGTTCGCGGGTGAACACCCGGTTGGGAGCGTTCGCCAGGGCTTTGAGCAGCTCGAACTCCTTGAAGGTCAGGTCGAGTGGCTGACCGCGGAGGCGGACCTGGTAGCTGTCCTCGTCGACGACCAGGTCACCCACGTTCGCTGCCCGTTGGGGCCGTCGGGCGCTCGCCCGTTCCGCGACCAGGCGCAGACGGGTCTCCAGCTCGGCGGGTGAGATGTCGGGACGGAACCAGTCGTCGAAACCCCACGAGGCCTTGAGGGCGGCGAGACCGCTCTCGCCCATGACCACGACGACGGGTCGCTCGAGTTCGTGCATCGCGGCGGCGCGTGTGGCGCCCGCCGCCTGCCGCAGATCCTGTGTGCCGTCGACCAGCACCGCGTCGCAGGCCGCCATGCCCATCAGCGCCGAGGGCTCCAACGGCGCGTCCTGGAGCGAGTGGTCGAGGTACTCGATGCTGGGCAGCAACGACTTGCCACCAGCCGGTCGGTGCGTGAGCACCAGCAGGTGCACGCGCGGCTCCTCGCCTCCGACGCCCACCGGCGTCGGTCTCGGTCGGTGAAAGGGACCGCGGTTCCGGCACCGACGACCACGCACCTACCGTGTCCGTCCGCGCGTCACCGCACGCTCGTCGCCCGGGCTTCCGCCAGCACCAGAGGCGTCGCACACACGAGACCCCGACACGATCGGCCGAGCCGCAGCTCGGCGTCGTTGCCGGGGCGCACGCTCGACAAGGATGCCACCCGTGCCCATCGACGTCCAACGGGTCGACGAGGCGCCGCGCCGGCCGGATCGCGGCCGGTGGCGTGCGTTCGCGGAGACCCGCGGTTGGGTCGGCGGCTACCGCGCTCCAGCGCTGACGGCGAGGTTGCGCACCGACGACGACGTGCAGCTCGCCGGTTCGCTGTTGCCGGGCCCGAGCAGCCGCGGCGTCGCGATCCTCGTCGCGCACGGTTTCGGCGCGCACCGTCGCAAGCCGGCGTACGCGCGGCTGAGCGAAGGGTTGGCCACGGTCGCACCGACCCTCGCGCTGGACCTCCGCGGCCACGGGCGCTCGCACGGGCGCAGCACCTTCGGTGACCGGGAGGTCGCGGACGTGACCGCGGGCGTGCGCTGGTTGACCGCCAGCGGCTTCGCGTCGGTCGTGCTCGTCGGGGTGTCCATGGGAGCGACCGCGGTGCTCGGCGCCGCGGCGACGACCGTCCGGCCGCTCGGGGTCGTGGTCATCTCCGGCCCGGCACGGTTCCGTTCGCCGGCCCCGCCCGGGCCGCTCCAGCGTCTGGAACGGCTGTGGCACAGCGCGCCACGGCGTCGGCTGTTGGCCCTCGGGCTGGGCGTGCGGCTGGCGACGCCGGCCGCGTGGCGGGCCCCAG
>SKTG01000284.1 GCA_007118045.1 Nitriliruptoraceae bacterium | reverse complement strand
GGGCTGGTCGCTTCGGTCGGTGACCTCGTTCCCACGGCCCGTCCGCGAGATCTTCCACACCTACATCCCGCTGTCCGACGGGACCCGCTTGGCGGCGCGGATCTGGTTGCCAGAGGACGCGGAGGACGACCCCGTCCCGGGGGTGCTCGAGTTCATCCCCTACCGCAAGAACGATCTGACTGCGGGACGCGACGTGCCCCACCACACCTACGTGGCCGGGCACGGCTACGCCTGCGTGCGTGTCGACCTGCGTGGCAGCGGTGAGTCCGAGGGTGTCCTCACCGACGAGTACCTCCAGCAGGAGCTCGACGACGGTCTCGAGGTGATCAGCTGGATCTCCGGGCAGCCCTGGTGCTCGGGGCCGGTCGGGATCATCGGGATCTCGTGGGGTGGCTTCAACGGGTTGCAGCTGGCGGCGCTGCGTCCTCCGACCCTCGGCGCGGTCATCACCCTCTCCTCGACCGACGATCGCTACGCCGACGACGTCCACCACATGGGGGGCTGTCTGCTCGGCGACAACCTGTCCTGGGCGTCCACGATGCTGTGGCACAACAGCCTGCCCCCCGATCCCGCCGTCGTGGGTGATCGGTGGCGGGAGCTGTGGCACCAGCGGCTCGAGGGCAGCGGTCTCTGGTTGGCCAAGTGGTTGCGCCACCAGCGCCGGGACGACTACTGGCGGCACGGTTCGGTGTGCGAGGACTACGAGGCCATCACGTGCCCGGTGATGGCGGTCAGCGGCTGGGCGGACGGGTACTCGAACACGGTCTTCCGGCTGATGCGCGAGCTGTCCGTGCCCCGTCGCGGGCTCGTCGGCCCGTGGAGCCACCTCTACCCGCATCTGGGCCGGCCGGGGCCGGCGATCGGCTTCCTCCAGGAGGAGGTGCGCTGGTGGGATCAGTGGCTCAAGGGGCGTGACACCGGGGTCACCGAGGAGCCGATGCTCACCGTCTACATGCAGGACAGCGCCCCGCCGACCTCGGACTACGCGGTGAGGCCGGGCAGGTTCGTGGTCGAGGAGTCCTGGCCCTCGCCGCGGATCGAGGAGCGCACCTTCGGCCTCGAGCTGGGGTGGCTGTTCCCGGGCGGACGGGTCGTGGGGGCGGAGCCGTTGCTGGTCCAGTCACCCCTGACGTCGGGCCTCTTCGCCGGGAAGTGGTGCTCGTACCTCGAGCCCCCCGACCTGCCACACGACCAGCGCGAGGACGACGTGGGCGCCCTGGTGTTCGACACCGACCTGCTCACCGAGGACCTCGAGATCCTCGGTGCCCCCGTGGTCGAGCTCGAGCTGGCGTCGGATCAGCCGGTGGCGATGGTCGCGGTCCGGCTCTCGGACGTGCTCCCCGATGGTCGAGCCACCCGCGTCACCTACGGCCTTCTCAACCTGACCCACCGTGAGAGCAGTCGACGGCCGGAACCGCTCGAACCAGGGCAGCCGTACCGGGTGACGGTCCAGATGAACGACGTCGCCCAGCGGCTTCCGGCCGGTCACCGGCTGCGGCTGTCGGTCTCGACCGTCTACTGGCCGTTGGCGTGGCCAGCACCCGAACCCGTGACGTTGACGATCCACGCGGACGCGAGCCTGCTACGGGTCCCGGTCCGGCCGCTCCTCGGCGCCGACGACGAGGTTCCGACGTTCGGTCCACCGGAAGCCGGACCGCCTCTGGCCACCACCGTGTTCCGTCCACCGGAGGTCGCGTGGGATGTCGTCCGCGACCTGGTGCGTGACGAATCGCGTCTCGAGGTCGTCAACGACGTCGGCTCGTACCGCATCGATGACATCGACCTCGGCATCGAGACACGTACACAGGAGATCTACACCTCGCGTGCTCACGACTACGGCTCCCTGCGGGGGGAGACCTGGTGGCGCTCGCGCTTCTGGCGGGGGGATTGGGAGATCCGCACGGTGAGCCACACCGTGCTCACCTCGGATGCGGAGAGCTTCCGGATCCGGGCGGAGCTCGACGCCTACGAGGGGGACGAGCACGTGCACCACACGTCCTGGGACGAGCGCATCGAGCGCGACCTACTCTGACCCCAGGGGCGTCACGTGGCATCCGCGCGCGAACCCCCGCGCGAACCCGCAGGTCCCGGCCGCCGGCAGGGACGAGACGAAGGGCCCCTGATGGACAGCATGCGACAGGCCTGGATCCCGGCCGCCGACACCGTGGACGTCCGTACCGTCGAACGGCCGGCACCCGCCGAGGGCGAGGTCCTGGTCGCCACCGCGCAGGCGGGTGTCTGCGGCTCCGACCTCGCCGCTCTCGCCGGTCGTCATCCGTTCATCGACCTTCCGTGCACCCCGGGGCACGAGGCCGCCGGCACGGTGGTCGCCGTCGGAGGCGGGGTGGTCGATCTCGAGGTCGGGGACCGGGTCCTGCTCGAGCCGAACCTCGTCTGTGGAGGATGCTGGTACTGCACCTCCGGCCGGTACAACCTGTGTGAGGAGCTGGAGGTCTTCGGCTGTCAGACGATGGGCGCGCTGGCGGACGTCTTCGCCGTGCCGTCCCACCGGCTCCACCTCGTACCGGACGGGATGAGCTGGACGGCCGCCACCATGGTCGAGCCGCTGTCCACGGCGGTCCACGCCACACGCCTGGCCGGCGATCTGACCGGCGCCGCGATCGCCGTGCTCGGCGCCGGCTCGATCGGCTTGTTGACCGTGCTGGCGGCCCGCGCCGCCGGTGCGTCGTCGATCGCCGTGACCGATCCCCTCGAGGCCAAGCGGGAGCGCGCCGAGGGGCTGGGGGCGAGCTGCGTGTTCGACCCGACGGAGGAGGACGTCGTGGAGCGGATCCGCGGGTCCCTGCCACGGCGCCCGGACGTGGTGTTCGACTGTGTCGCGAACCAAGCTTCCACGGATCAGGCGATCGCGCTCGCGCTGAAGGGTGGCACCATCCTGGTCGTCGGTGTCCCGCACGGGGCCGTGACGGTCCCGCTCGAGCTGATCCAGGACCGCGAGGTACGCATCCAGGGCAGCGCCATGTACACGGGTACCGACGTCCGCGCCGCCATCGAACTCGCCGGGCGGGAGCCGGCGGTCGAGAGCCTCGTCACCGCCCGGTACCCGCTCGACGAGGCCGCGGCGGCCTTCGAGGCAGCCCGATCCGGGTCACACGTGAAGGTCCATGTGACGATCTCCGACGACGCGGAGTGAGCCGCCCGGTCCCTCCGACGCCTACGGCGGGTCGGTCCGCTCCCCGGCCGGATCGCCGCGCGGCGGGGGGAGGGGCGACGCGAAGGCCCCGAGTGGCCGCTCACGCGTCCGTAGCCCCTGTTAGGGTCGGGTATCGCGCTGACCGAGGTGGCGGGACCACGTCCTCGCGAGCCTCACGCAACCTCGATGACGTGTCCCGCATCCCCTCCTGGGAAGGCGCTCGATGGAACTGACACCAGCTCGCCTCGACCAGCTGGACGACCGGGTGGCGGTACCGCGCTACGACCGGGATGCCCTGGTGCGCAGCATC
>SKTG01000206.1 GCA_007118045.1 Nitriliruptoraceae bacterium | reverse complement strand
GCCCTACCTCGGTGGCACCGTGATCGACTGGAAGGAATCGCTGGAGGCGTCCGGGTTCTCCATCGAGAACCCGAACTCGTCCGGTTCCTGCGCTTGTGGCGACAGCGCCACCTTCTGAGCCGCTCGCGCGACATCACCGCCCCGGCCTTCGCGCCGGGGCGACGTGTGTCGGGCGGTTCGTCCGGTCACCAGCGTCCGGCGGCGGCGAACAGCAGCACGAGACCGCCGAGGCTCACGGCCACGGCGCTGAGCAGCGGCAGGAGACGCGCGAGTCGTGAGGACCAGGCGTGAGGCCCCGCCCGACGCAGCAGGGCCTCACGGCCCTTCAGCACCGCCAGTGCGAGACCGGTGAGCGTGGCCCCGAGCCCGAGCCCGAAGGCACCGACGAGCGCCAGGCCGTACCCGGTCCGACCGACGGCCAGCGCCGTCGCCAGCACCAGGAGGGCGGCCGGGCTCGGCAGCAGGCCCCCCGAGGACGCGATGGCGGCGATACCGGCGGGTGAGAGCGGGGCCACGCCCGGCGGCAGCTCGTGGTCGTGACCGTGCGCGTGGTCGGCATCCGCCCTCGTCCCCTTCGAGGCTCGGGCCGTGACGACAGGGTCGGGAGCGCGTCGCCGGCGCAGCTCCCGCGCCAGCAGTGTCAGGCCCACGAGGGTCACCGCGAGCGCGGTCAGGGTGGTCAGCGCGGCGTCGAGTCGGCCGCCACCGGGCATCTCGTGGGTGACGTAGAGGCCAGCGCCGACGACGAGCACCGATCCGGTGTGCATCACCGAGACGAGCCCACCGAGCGCCACGGCGTCACGCGGGCGGCCGTCGGAGCCGGCCAGGTACGAGGTGATCATGGCCTTGCCGTGACCCGGGCCGAGCGCGTGCAGGGCTCCGATCCCGGCCGCGATCAGCACGGCCAGCCAGGGCCACGGGCCGCCGGTGGGGACGTCGTCGATGAGCCGGGTCAAGGCGCGTTCCAGCGCCGGGTCGTCACCGAACGGCACGAGGCTGGCGATCGGGAGGGGGCTCATGAGCGTGCCCCGGCGCGCGGACGGCGAGCCACGACCGTCATCAGGGCGACCAGCGCCACGACGAGGCCCACGCCCGTCGCGACCAGGCCCCAGGGCAGATCCCGGTCCGTTCCCGACGCCGTGAAGTCCCAGACGTGCCTGGGCTGGTCGGCGGTGTGGACCGCGTACTGCTCCGAACCGTCGACGCTGAACGTGCGGTAGTCGGGATCGCGGTCGTGCAGCACGGTCACCTCGATCTCGGCCTCCGTCACCGGCTCGTCGCAGGCGAACGTGAGCTCGGCGCCATCGGTGATGAAGTCGTCCGTGAGTGCGACCTCGACGGGGCAGGCGGTGCCAGCCTGACGCAGTGCGACCGACTCCGCGAAGTAGTCGTGCAACACCGTCGCGTCCTGCAGCGCGGCCACCTCGTCGTCGTCGGGCATGTCCTCGATGTCACCGTCGAGGTAGGCCCACATCGCCTCCTCGGGCCAGAGCCCAACGGCGACGGCCACGTCGGCCGCGTCGTCGGCGGCGGCGGTCCACTGCATCACGACCTCGGTGCCCTCCGCCGACCACCGGGCGTGCGGCAGCTGCGAGGACGCATGTCCGGAGGCGGGTGCCGCGGGTACCAGGCTCAGCAACACCAGCACGCCCGCGCACGCGAGCACGCCACCTCGGCGCGCTCGCGGGGAGGGCAGGTCCATGTGGGCTCCGGACGGGTCACCGACGGGCAGCGACGGGCAGCGAGGGGCAGAGCGGGGGCAGCGGGGCCGAAGGAGGGAGCTACGGGGCGATGACGCGGCGACGACGTGGAGGGCGGAGGCGGCCGTGGTGGTCCGGTCCGCCGGGTGGTCCGGGGCGAAGGGCCGGGACGGCCGGCCGGTCGGACGGTCCGCCCGGTACCACGGCGCCCGGCCCGCCCAACGGTGCCAGGTCCGAGGGGGTTCCCGCCACCACCCGGGAGCGCTCAGGGCGCACGTGCGTTCGGGTGGCGCCGCAACCGAGCCCGCCGCGCCCGGCGAGGTAGCGTCGACCCGACGCAGAGGCGGGATGGCACGTGGACGACACGTCCGGCTGGCACGGGGTGCTGCTGGAGCTGTGGAGCGACGCGCTGTGCGACCGGGTCGTGGCCCGCATCGAGCAGGTCACGGTCGGACGACGTGGCTGGCTCGTGCGGGTCTTCGCGGACCCGGAGGGGGTCCGGGGGGAGTTCACCGAGACCGTCCACGCCGTGGTCCTGGCCGCGATCCGCGACGAGACCGGTGCCGACCTGGACGAGCTCGGCAGCCAGGCCGCGTGGGAGTGCTACGAACAGGTGTGGGACGGCCTGGGCCGGCGGTGGGCGGACGGGGGTGAGCTGGCCACCGTGCCCCTGGGCCAGGAGCCGGACGTGGTGCGTCGGTTGGCCTCCCTGCCGGCCGAGGCGGCAGCGCACGCCGGAGCGGACGTCAGCGCCGGCACCAGCGACCCGCTCTGGTTGGCGGGGCGGCTGCGCGTCGACGCGGACGGGCTGCGCCACTACCTCGGCCTCGACGGCGGGCGCGTCCCGGTGGACGTGCATGCCGACGTGACCGCGATCCTCGCGGTGGTCGACGCGCCCCGGCCGGGGTGACCGGTTCAGCCGACCCGTTCGACGACGAGCTCAGCCGACCCGTTCGACGACGAGCTCAGCCGACCCGTTCGACGACGAACCGCAGCACCCCCTGCTCCTCGGCCACCGAGCGCAACCGGTGACGCTTCATCCGGCACCAGACGGGAACGTCGACCCGGGCCGCCGGGTCGGTGGCGGTGAGCAGGACAGACTGTCCGGACTCGAGGCCGTCGACCGCCCGGGCGAGTTCGATCACCGGCATGGGACACGACAACCCGCGGGCGTCCACCTCGCGGGTCGTGGTCGGATCGGTGGTCTCGGACATCGTCGGCTCCCGGCCACCACCGAGGCTACCGAGGTGGGCGCTCGGGTTGGCTGGCCTGGAGCGTCGAGCCACCTACGTAGAGCTCGTCGGCGACCACGGGGACGCCCGCGCGACGTCCGGCCGGTGTGCGGTCGAGCTCGTAGGAGATCTCCGCCCCGCGGAGCATCGGGGCCTCGTGCAGGGCGGTCATGACCTGGGCGATCGCGGCGTTGCCGGTCGGTGCCAGCACGGTCACGGTCGCGCTGACGTGCAGTCGGGGGTCCCCCGACGGCCACCAGGCCATCCGCTGGTCGACCTCGGCGATGCCCGCGAGCACCCCATCGAGGTGCTGCGGGACCAGCGTGCCGTCGTCGGGCAGGCGGACGGTGAGCACGATGCGCACCTCGCGGATGTCACGCGGATGCGGCGTGGGCGCCGGACGGCCGGCGTCCTCGACGGCGTCGGCGAGGTCGCCGTCGCCGGTCGGGCCCACGTCCACGGCGACGACCAGCGTGGAGTCCGGGGCGGCCCAGGCGAGGTGGGTCGTCGCGGCCCGCAGCCCGGAGACCGTGGG
>SKTG01000088.1 GCA_007118045.1 Nitriliruptoraceae bacterium | reverse complement strand
TTCGATCCGACCGACGAGTACTCCGCGATGGTCTACAACGTGGAGAACCTCTACGACTTCCGCTCCGATCCGTTCAGCGGGTGTGACCTCGACCCCGACGTGGTGCCGGACGGGCAGCAGCCGACCAGTACCTGCACGGCCGATGAGGAGGGCGGCTCGACGATCAGGCCACCGTTCACGTACGCCCCGCGGAGCCAGGAGGCGTACGACGAGCACCGGATCGCCATCGCGGAGCAGATCCTGGACGCGCTCGACGCCCCGGACATCATCACGATCCAGGAGGCCGAGAAGCAGGACGTCTGCGAGCCCGTCTACGACGAGGCGGATCCGGCCGCCTCGACGATGGATTGCGACCTCTCCGCTCCGGGCGAGGACGAGACCATGGCCAACACGGAGCGTGGCTCCGGCGCGCCGGACACCATCGAGGAGCTGGCGGTCGAGATCTTCGCGAGGTCCGATGGCGAGGTCCACTACGAAGCGTCGGGTGACGCCGTCAACGGACGTGACGTCCGAGGCATCACGCAGGGCTTCCTGCACCGGACCGATCGCGTCGAGCTGGTCGATGAGGCCGAGCTCGACGACGATCCCGTGCTCGGTTCCGGCGATGCGATCGACATCCCCTATCCGGAGGCGGACGAGCGCACGACGGTCGCCCCCTGGGTGGAGGAGACGGCGAACCCGAAGAGCGTCAACGCCGAGCTCCCCGACGACGTGAGCGTCGCGGACGGCGGCAGGTTCCCGCAGACGGGCTACGTGTTCACCCGCGGGGTCCAGGTCGGCAAGTTCCGCATCTACCCCGATGGCGTCGACGGCGGCGGACCGTCCGTCGACCGCTACGTGACGTCGAACCACATGTCGGCCGGTCCCGACGGGCGGGTCGAGCAGCGCACCGAGCAGGCCCGGCTCAACGCCGCCGTGAACGAGGCGGTCGTCGAAGCCGGAGGCCAGGTGCTGAGCACGGGGGACTTCAACGTCTTCCCGCGGCCGGACGACCCGTTCCCCGCCTACAAGACGGATCCCGACCGGGAGCCCAGCGACCAGCTCGCGCCGCTGTACGAGCGCGGGTTCACCAACCTGCACGACGTGATCATCGAGGAGGAGCCGGCGAACACCTACAGCTTCATCTTCCGGGGCATCTCCCAGATCCTCGATCACGTCTTCGTCGACGAACGGACGCTCGACGAGCTGGTCACCGCCCGCTACATCCACGTCAACGTGGACTTCCCTGCGGAGACACCAGGGTTCGAGGCGGGGCGTGGCGCGTCCGATCACGACCCCCTGTACGCGCGTTTCCGGTTCGACCTCGAGGAGGAGCCGGCGCCGGACGTGCCGACCGACAAGGACCAGTGCAAGGACGGTGGCTGGCGGGACTTCACCGATCCGAGCTTCCGCAACCAGGGTCAGTGCGTGGCCTACGTGGCGTCCGGTGAACTGCGAGGTCAGGGCCCGGCAGGTGCCGGCCCCCCCGGGCGCGGCTGACGGGGTAGCGGAACCGACGGACGGAGGCCGGCCCACGGGGCCGGCCTCCGCCGGTCCGCGTGGGTGCACGGACGCCGGTCGAGCGGCTCCGAAGCCCCGGTATGGACTCCCTCGCCCCGTCGACCGAGCCGGTCTCGCGGACCCCCACCGCCACGATCGTTCGACCTCTGCTGCACATGCGCTGGGAGGCGCTCACCTACCTGCACTGGGCGGTGGCGCCGGAGGTCGTGGCGGCCACCCTGCCCGCCGGGCTCGTGCCCGACGTCCACGGTGGGCACGCGTACGTGGGGCTGATCCCCTTCCGGATGGCGGGGATCGGGCTCGGAGGCCGCGGGGTCCCTCTGCCCTGGAGCACGTTCCCGGAGACGAACGTGCGGACCTACGTGATCGGTCCCGACGGGGGACGCGGGGTGTACTTCCACTCGCTGGACATCACGCGACTCGTGCCCACGGCGGTGGCTCGGCTCGGCTACCGGCTGCCCTACTGCTTCTCGCGGATGCGCGTGTCCCGCCGAGGTGACCTCGTCGGCTACCTCGCGCGACGTCGCTGGCCCGGCGCGGATGGCGGGGCGAGCCACGTCGTCGTCGAGATCGGTGCGCCGCTCGCGCCGGGTTCGGTGACGGCCGTGGACGACTTCCTCTCGGCCCGGTGGTCGTTGTACGCGGTGGCGCCGCGGGGAGCCGTCCTGCGCACCAGGGTCGAGCACGCGCCCTGGCCCTTGAGGGAGGCGAGGCTCTTGACCTTCGCGGACGACCTGCTCCACGAGGCGGGCTACGACCTCGCCGAGCGGGCTCCCGACCACGTCCGCTACGGCGGGGACGTCGAGGTGACGGTCGGTGCACCCCGCCGCGTCGGCTGAGACCACCGACGGTCCAGGCGTCCGTGGGTTCGCCGTCGCGGCGGTCACCGGCCACCGACCTCGGGATCGCCACCACCCGCTCGGGTTCGCGGGGAGGGGCGCGAGTAGGCTCGGGTCGAACCGGCGGGGAGCGGATGTGTGGGGGAGGCGATCGAGCTCACGATCGACGACCGGCTCGTGCGCATCTCGAGCCCGGACAAGGTGCTGTTCCCGGAGCCGGGCCTGACCAAGCGCGACGTCGTCGACTACCACCGCGCGGTCGCCGACGTGCTGCTGCCGCACTGCCTCGACCGTCCCTGCAACCTCGAGCGTTTCCCGGACGGGGTCGACGGCGAGCACTTCGTGCAGAAGCGGGTCCCCAAGAACGCTCCCGAGTGGCTCCGTACCGTGGAGGTCACGTTCGGCTCGCAGCGCACGGCGCGGGAGCTGTGTCCGGCCTCGCTCGCGGACGTGCTCTGGAGCGTCAACCTCGGGGCCATCACCGTGCACCCGTGGTCCGTGCGGGCGCCGAACCTCGACGAGCCCGACGAGCTGCGGATCGACCTCGATCCGATGCCGGGGGTGAGCTGGGACGCCGTCCGAGGCACCACGACGGTGGTCGGGGAGGTCCTCGCCGAGCACGGCCTGGTCGGGTTCCCCAAGACCTCCGGGTCCCGGGGGATGCACGTGCTGGTGCGGATCGAACGGCGGTCCTACGTCGACGTGCGTGCGGCGGCGGTGGCGCTGGCGCGCGAGGTGGAGCGCCGCCGGCCGGACCTGGCCACCTCCTCGTGGTGGAAGGAGGAGCGCGGCGAACGCATCTTCCTCGACTACAACCAGAACCTCTGGGACCGCACCACCGCGGCGGCCTACGCGGTCCGTCCGACCGCGGACGCGCGCGTGTCGCTGCCCGTCACGTGGGACGAGGTCGCCGACGTCGAACCGGGCGACGCGACGATCCGGACGGTGCCGGGTCTGCTCGAGGACCGGGCCGATCCCACCGCCACGATCGATGAGGAGGTCGGCGACCTCACGAGCCTGCTCGCCCTGGCGGCCCAGGACCGCGAGGACGGGCTCCCGGATCTACCGCTGCCGCCGCACTACCCCAAGCTGCCGCACGAGCCACCGCGGGTGCCGCCCTCCAGGCGTCGGCGCTAGC
>SKTG01000235.1 GCA_007118045.1 Nitriliruptoraceae bacterium | reverse complement strand
GACGTCCTGCTCGTGCTGACCGACCCGGGGTTCGTCGAGCGCTGGACCGGGCACCGCGACTTCGCGGTCGTGATCCCGCACGAGATGCCGACCCGCACCGTCAACGCGACCTACCGGTGGCTGACGCTCGGCACCTTCGTCGGGATGGTGCTCCTCGCAGCGACCGGGATCCTGCCGATCCTGACCGCCATCCTGCTCGCCTGCGCGGTCCTGGTCGGGACCCGCGCCATCCGGTTCGGTCGGGCGCTCGAGTCGCTCGACGTCGACGTGCTGCTGATCGTGGCCTCGGCGATCGGTCTCGGGACGGCCGTCACCGAGGCCGGACTGACCGGCATCCTCGCCGACGGCATCGAGGCCGCGGCGGCGGTCACGGCGCCGCTGGTCGGGCTGGCCCTGGTCGCGGTCGGGACCATGGTGCTGACCGAGCTGCTGACCAACGTCGCCGCGGCGGCCCTGATGCTGCCGATCGCCATCGACGTCGCCCAACGCGCCGACGCCGATCCCCACGGGTTCGCCGTCGCGGTGGCGCTGGCCGCCTCCTCGTCGTTCCTCACCCCCGTCGGCTACCAGACCAACACCATCGTGTACGGGCTGGGTGGCTACCGCTACAGCGACTACTGGCGCCTCGGGCTGCTCATGGCCATCGTCAGCCTCACCGCGGTCCTCGTGGTCGTGCCGCTGGTGTGGGGCGTCTCGGGGTAGGGGCTGGCAGCCCACCTCCATCTCGTGCATAGTCGCGAGGGGAGCGGAGCAGCGATGAACGCGGTCCTGGCTGGCTTGGCGTCGATCGTGCGCCGCTGGCCGGTGGTCACCCTGCTCGTCGTGCTCGCGCTCACCGCGACGCTGGCCGCCCTGTCCACCCAGGTCCGGCTCGCCGTCGGCAACGAGGGAGTGGCCCCCGACAACGTCCACCTCGACGCCTTCGAGACGCTGGGGGAGCGGTTCGGCGCCTCCGGCGAGGAGGTGCTCCAGCTGCTCGTCGAGGCCGAGCCGGGCGGCGAGATCGTCAGCGCCGACGGCCTGCGTGCGCTGTCGGCGGTGACCGATGCCCTGACGTCCAGCTCGGCCGCGGACCACCTCGACGCCGTCGGGGACGGTCCGCCGGTCCTCGGCCCCTTCACGCCGAGCCTGCAGGCGCTCGAGCTCCAGGGAGCCGCGGTCGACAGCCTCGACGACGAGGTGGTGCGCACCACCTTCCTCGAGGTCCAGGCACAGCTCCCACCCGAGGACGCCGCGACCGTGGCGGCCCTGCTGCCGGAGGACGCCGACCTCGACGCCGCCAGCGGGGATGCAGCACTGCTACTGGCGTTCGTCTCCTCGGACGGGCTCCCCACCGAGACGATCGCCCGGTTCGACGAGATGGTCGACATCCACGCCGAACTGACCGACGCCGCCGAGGCCGCGGTCACGCCCGGGTACACGGTCTCCGCGTTCAGCTTCCCCCTGATGTTCTCGGACACGGAGACGTTCGAGGCCGAGCTCGCCCGGCTGTTCGCGTCCGCCTTCGCGATCATCGTGGCGATCCTGGCCACGGTGTACTGGCTGCGGCCCCGCGGGCTGCTCCGTCCCATCGGGGCCGGACGACGCACGGTCGCCGACGTGCTGCTGACCATGGCGACCATCGTGATGGCCATCACGTGGATGAACGGCGCCGCGGTCCTGCTCGGACCCGACCACCTCGGCGTCATCGGGCCGTTGACCGAGGTCACCCAGATCATCCCGGTGCTGCTGATCGGGCTGGGGGTCGACTACGCGATCCACCTGACCTCCCGCTACCGCGAGGAGGTCGGAGCGGGCGCCTCGGTCGAGCTCGCCACGACCCGGGCGATGCGCACCGTCGGGCTCGCGCTCGGCCTGGCCACGCTGACCACGGCGGTCGGCTTCCTCACCAACCTCGTGAACCCGGTGCCGATGATGCAGGACTTCGGTGTCCTGGCGGCGGTCGGGATCGTGGCGGCCTTCGTGCTGATGCTGACCTTCGTGCCGGCGGCCCGGTTGCTGGTCGACCGGCGCGCGGAGGCGGCCGGACGGCTGCCGACGGCCGCCCTGCAACGGACCTCGGCACGGTTGCTCCCCGCGACCATGGCACGGACCGCCGTGCTCGCGGAACGGCTGCCCGTCGCCACCCTGCTCGTGACGTTCGCGCTTGGTGGCGGTCTCGGGGTCTGGGGCTTGTCGCAGCTCGAGACCCGGTTCAGCTCCACGGACTTCGTCGCCTCGGACCATCCGATGCTGACCGCGATGGACACGATCGAGGACCGCTTCGGGGGCGGCTTCGGCGAGACCACCGAGGTGCTGATCACGGGGGACGTCACCCGGCCGGACACGCATGCGGCGTTGGTCGAGGCCACCGACCGGCTCGCGGACGTGCCGTGGGTGACCAAGCTCGACGGGCAACCGCTGGCGGAGTCACCCGTGGCGCTGCTGGCCGCGCTGCGCGCTCCGCCCGAAGCCGGACCCCCGCTCGCGGATGGCCCGGAGGGGTTCGCCGCCGGTTCCGAACAGCTCGCCCCCGAGGCCGGTGAGGTGGCGCCGGAGGGTGAGGAGACGGTCGGGGACGGCGACGGGGTGTCCGGGGACGCCGACGCGGCGTCCGGGGACGCCGACGGGGCGTCCGGGGACGCTGACGGGACGGTTGCGGACGCTGCCGAGCTCGGTGCGGAGCCCCCGGCCGTTCCCGCCGAGCTCGTCGCGTTCGCGGAGCTCGCCGCGGATGAGAGGCTCGGCGACGACCTGCGCTTCCCGGCAGGCGCCGACGTCCCGAGCGTGTACGCGGCGGCGGGGGACGCGGCGCCGGCCGAGGCCGAACGGGTCCTGGCCCGCGATGACGGGGCGGTCACACACGCGCGGTTCGCGATCCAGACCTCGGCCGGCGAGCAGGACGCCGCCGAGCTCCGGGACGCGCTCGACGAAGCGTTCGCACCCGTCGCCGCGACCGGGGTGGCGGTGGTCAGTACCTCGACGCCGATCATCAACGAGAGCATCATCACCGCGCTGCAGGAGGCGCAGACGACCTCGCTCGGGACGACGCTCGGGGTCGTGTTGGTGCTGCTGGTCGTGAGCTTCTGGATCCGGGAGCGGCGGCCCGCGTTGGGGGTGCTGACGACGTTGCCGGTCGTGCTCGCGCTGCTGTGGACCTTCGCCATGATGGCGGCGACCGGGATCCCGCTTGGGCCGGTCACCTCGGCGATCGCCGCGATCGCCATCGGCATCGGGATCCCGTACTCGATCCACGTCACCAACCGCTTCGAGGAGGACCGGCGCCGGCTGCCGACCGACGAGGCCATGCGCTCGACCGTCCGCCACACCGGTGGGGCACTGGCCGGGTCGGCCCTGACCTCCTGTGCGGGGTTCGGGGTGCTCGTGACGTCGTCGCTGGTGCCCTTCCGGCAGTTCGGCGCGGTCACCGTCTACGCGATCGGCTTCGCGCTGCTGGCGGCGACCCTGGTGCTGCCGAGCGCGCTGACCCTGTGGGACCG
>SKTG01000413.1 GCA_007118045.1 Nitriliruptoraceae bacterium | reverse complement strand
GAAAAACCCATCGATCAAGACACGCCAACACAAACAAAATGAATATTCTCATAACCAGCTCGGACTGCTTCGTCGGCAGCGCCCTGAGCCTGCTGGAGCGCGGCGACCAGGTGATCGGCGGTGACACCCTGAACGACGACTACGACGTTTCGCAGAAAGAGGCGAGGGTGCCGGGTATCTACCAGGCCGGGATCCTCGCGGTACCGCATCGAGAATGCGTGGCGCAGGGAGAGGACACCCGTGCCCCGGGAGCCGAGAACAGCGTACTGTCTGATCTGAAATCCATGCAGCCCGCCAAAGCGGGCGCAGTGCGGCTATAACTCGCGAAAGATCCCCATGCTCCAGCGCCTCAGAGTCTTTTTCAGCCTCCTTACCCGCGAACAACGCGCGCGCCTGCTTCGCCTCCAGATCCTGGTCGTGCTGATGGCATTCGCGGAAGTCGGCGGCGTGGTCGCCATCGGGCCGTTCATGGCCCTGGTCGGCGATATGAGCCGACTGGAAGGCGACGGAGCGCTGGCGCAACTCTATGAGGTGAGCGGCTTCGCAGACCCCGCCGATTTTCTGTTCTGGCTGGGAATCGCTGTCCTCATGGCGTTGGCAGCCGGGGCGGTCCTTGCCATGATCACCACATGGCGCTTGTCCCTGTACGCGAACCAGGTCGGCGCCGAATTGAGCTCCCGGCTCTACAAGCACTACATGCATCAGCCGTGGCTCTTCCACGCCGACGGCAGCAGCAGCCAGCTCACCAACAAGATCGCGCAGGAATGCCAGCGCATCACACAAACCATCCTCCGTCCGTTGATGATGATGAATGCGAAAGTGGTGCTGGCTCTCTTCATGGCCATCGTCATCTTCGTCTACAACCCCATGGTGGCGCTGACCGGGTTGCTGATTTTTGCTGCTGCTTACCTGATTCTCTACCGCGTGGTGCGCCGACGCCTCGTAAGCAACGGGGCCAGCATTACGGAGTCCAACCAGCAACGCTTCAAGCTGATGAACGAAGGCTTCGGCGGGATCAAGGACACCCTCTTGCTGGGACGGCAGGCCGACTTCAACCAGCGTTTCGAAGTCGCCAGCCGCCGTTTTGGTCGGGCGCAGGGCACGACACAGGCGCTCTCGCAGGTGCCTCGCTATGCCATGGAGCTGATCGCCTATGGCTCGGTCATCTTCCTGGTGCTCTACCTGCTGGCCGCCCATGAAGGGAATCTGGGTGAGATCCTGCCCATGCTGGCTATCTATGCCCTGGCAGGTTTCAAGCTGCTGCCGGCGTTCCAACAGATATTCACCAGCGTCGCCCAGATACGGGGCAACCTGGCCGCATTCGACAATCTCGAGGCCGATCTAAGAGACAGTCAGGGCGCAAGCATCGGCGTCTCGGCCGAGCGCTTCGGACACTGGCATCCGAAGGAAGAAATCCGTCTGGATGACGTGACCTTCACCTATCCGGGCAAGGATGAGCCGGCACTCCAGGGCCTGGATCTAAGCCTGCCAGTGAATCACGTGGTCGGCCTGGTCGGGGCATCCGGCTCCGGGAAGTCGACGGCCATCGATATCCTGCTTGGGCTGATTGAGCCGCAAGAGGGGCGCCTCACCATTGATGGGCAGCCACTACAGCCCGAGCAGAAGCGAGCCTGGCAGAACAGCGTGGGCTTTGTCCCCCAGTCGATCTTCCTGGCCGACGCCAGTATTCGTGAAAACATCGCCTTTGGTTTGCCCCCGGAACAGATCGACGAGGATAACGTTCGCCGTGCAGCGCGGATGGCCCACCTGGACCAACTCCTGGTCGATCTCCCGGAAGGCCTCGATACCCGTGTTGGTGAGCGCGGAATACAGCTCTCCGGCGGTCAGCGGCAACGCATCGGCATCGCCCGCGCGCTCTACGACGATGCCGATGTGCTGGTGCTGGATGAGGCGACCAGCGCCTTGGACGGGATTACCGAGAAATTGGTCATGGATGCCATCCACGATTTTTCAGGCAAGAAAACGATCATTATGATTGCCCATCGCTTGGGAACTGTTAGGCAGTGTGACCGCATCTATCTGCTGGAGAAGGGGCAGGTCGTCGATAGCGGCACATATACCGAGCTTGCGGCCCGAAACAGCATGTTCCATGCAATGACTCAACATGCCTAGTAGTGTCTGAAACGCGGAGTAAACGTGAAGGAACTATCTAAATACAAGGTTTCCCCAGCTTGCACCGTGCGGGAAGCGATCTCGATTATCGATCGCGGAGCAGCTCAGATTGCTTTGGTCGTTGATCATGATGGCCATTTGCTGGGCACCGTGACCGACGGTGATATTCGCCGAGCGCTGCTCCGGGGAGAGGGTCTCGAAACGCCGATCGAAGGGGTAATGCATCGTGACTTTCGTTCCCTCCCGGCAACAGCCACGGAAGAGGATGCGCTGAAGCTGATGCGACGTGAGGTCATCCATCAGATTCCGGCGCTCGATGATACTGGGCGAGTGGTACGACTCTTTCTCCTCGAAGAGCTTATTAAGCCCAGGGAACGGCCCAACTCAGTCGTGATCATGGCCGGGGGGAAAGGGGAGCGGCTGAAACATCTGACGAGCGAGTGCCCCAAGCCGATGCTGCCCGTAGGCGGCAAGCCCATTCTGGAGATCATTCTCGAGCAGTGCATCGAGGCGGGCTTCCGGGAGTTCTACTTCTCCGTCAACTATCTCAAGGAACAGATCCAGGACTATTTCGGGAATGGCGAATCCTGGCAGGTCAATATCCAGTACGTCGAAGAGGACAGGCCGCTGGGCACGGCCGGCGCGCTGAGTCTGCTGCCCGCCATGCCCGAGCACCCCTTGCTGGTTCTGAATGGTGATGTCCTGACCCGCGTCGATTATGGGCGCTTGTTGCACTTCCATTCAGAGCATGAAGCGGCTGCGACCCTCTGTGTTCGGGAACACACCACCCAGATCCCCTACGGGGTTGTCCGGATGGATGATGTCACGGTGTACGCGATGGAGGAGAAGCCGGTCCTCAGCCACTACGTGAATGCGGGCATCTATCTCCTGGACCCCGGCTTGCTGGAACTGGTCCCGTCTGGCCAGTTCTTCGATATGCCGCAGCTCATGGAAAGGGCGATGGAACAGCAGTATCGCGTCAGCGCCTTCCCCATCCATGAGTACTGGCTCGATATCGGTCTTCCCGAAACCCTGGATCGGGCACATCAGGAGTGGCAATGAGGCTTCTCGCGCTGATACCGGCACGCGGAGGCTCCAAAGGCATTCCCCGCAAGAACATCAAGCCCCTTGCGGAGAAACCGTTGCTGGGATGGACCATCGAGGTGGCACGGCAAGCGGGGTCTGTCGACCGCATCGTTGTGAGCACCGAGGACGATGAGATCGCTGCCGTTGCCCGCGAACTGGGTGCGGAAGTCCCCTTCATGCGTCCGGCGGCCCTCTCGGCGGATGACACCCCGGGTATCGAGCCGGTAATCCATGCGCTGGAGCAGCTTCCCGAGGTCGACTG
>SKTG01000379.1 GCA_007118045.1 Nitriliruptoraceae bacterium | reverse complement strand
CGTGCGCACCCGGCGGTCGCACCGCGTACGCGGGTGGCGCGTCGCCGAGGACCACCGTCGCGGCCGTGACGGTCTCCTCGCCGTCGTCGACCTCGACGGTCTCGGCGTCCTCCGGGGCGAACCCGGCCACGAAGCCGCCCGCGAGCGTGGCGACATCCCCGTTGGCACCGTGCGGCTCCTCCTGGCACATGCTGGCGGCGCCGTCGCGTGTGGCGGTGCCGATACAGACCTCGTCGCCCTCGACGGCGATTGCAGCGACCCAGGTCACCTCCGCGTCGGTGTCCGCGTCGATGATCGCGACGTCCTCACACCCGGCGTCGTCAAGCCACGCCTGCGCCTCCTCCACCCCCTGGTGGCGGGCGGTGCCCGCGAGCGCTCCGCACGTGGGCACGAAGGCGAACTCGACCTCCTCCCGCTCGTCGGCGTCCTGGAGTTCGGCGGCACTCGCCTGATCCTCGCCCGTGATCAGGACGACCGCCGGAGCCCGGTGTCGGGCTCGGCATCCGCCTCGAGCAGCAACGCCGCCTCCGTCGGCTGCTCGAAGCGCCACAGCCCCTCGAACGACAGGCCGAGGAGGTCCGCGTCCGGGCGCATGTCCTCGAGGTCGGGGTCCTCGTCGACCTCGACGTCCGCGCCCTCGTCCACCTCGACGTCCGCGTCGTCATCCACCTCGACGTCCGGCTCGTCGTTCGCCGCGGCGTCATCGGGAGCTTCGTCCACCTCACCACACGCGGCCAGGGCGGCCGCGAGGGCGAGCAGGGCGATGGCGGGACGTCGCATCGACGGCTCCTCGGGTCGTCGACCTCCACCGCTCCACGACCGGACCCGTTGCCGCGCTGACCGGTGGGGGACGACCAGGATCCCGACGCGTCGAGCACGGTCAACGAGCCGTGCGGACGAACGACCACGGCCGCCGCGTAGGCGGGGCCACCGGGCCTCAGTCCCGAGCCGACTCGGGACGGGAGGTGTCGACCAATCGGTGCAGGGCGACGAGCCCCCCGTACGCGGGCTGATCACGGCGCTCGTGGTCGGTCTCCACGTACTCGTCGAGGATCGCGAGGATGCGCCGTTCGAGCTCGGCGACGTCGTCGGCGGAGAGATGCAGCATGAACCGGTCGGCCCACTGCACGGCCGCCGGTCCGGCGGCGCGCAGCTCCTCCTGGAACGCCTCGAAGAGCAGCCCGGCCGTGTCCGAGCCGACCTGGGCCAGCGGATCGTCCAGCCACCACGTGTTCTGCGTGGCGCGGTAGGGCTTCTCGAGCGCCCCACTGGGACCGGACCGCACGGTCCCGGCGCCGAGGAAGCCGACCTCGGCGAGCCGTCGGACGTGGTAGTAGACCGTGGCCGGGTCGCGATCGAGGCGGTCGGCCAGCTGCTTGTTGGTGAGCTCCTGCTCGGCACACAGGCGCAGGATGCGCAACCGCAGCGGGTGCGCGAGCGCTTTGGCCTCCTCGACCGTGGCCGGTCGCCGGCGGCGCGTCTCCGCCAGCGTCCCGTCCTGCGCATCACCGTCCGCATCCATCATGCAGGCAGCCTAGCCTGCTGTCTTGATACTCATCACATCGATTTGATTTCTCCCAATCGATGTGATGGAGTTCATGCATGGACGGAGCTGACGAGAACGACGACCACGAGGACCACGAGGACCAGGAGCCTCCCGCCGAGCAAGCGGCGCCCGCGCCCGCTCACCGCGACGCGGTCCCGACGGTCGAGCGGCGGGACGCGCCACTGGGCGGGCCGTTCTGGCGCCTGTGGTCGGCGTCGACCGCCTCGAACCTCGCCGACGGCCTCTTCCAGATCGCGCTGCCCCTGATCGCGATCCAGGTCACCCGCTCCCCCGCTGCCATCTCCGGGCTCACCGTGGCGCTCACGTTGCCGTGGCTGCTGTTCGCGTTGCACGCCGGAGCGTTGGCCGACCGCCAGGACCGCCGGCGCATGATGCTCGGGGCGAACCTGGTTCGGGTCGCCCTGGTCGGCGCCGTGGTCCCCGTCGTCGCGCTCGACCTCGCTTCGATCTGGGTGCTGTACCTGCTGGCGCTCGGCGTCGGGGTCACGGAGACGCTCTACGACACCTCGGCGCAGTCGATCCTGCCCCAGGTGGTCGCCCGCGAGCAGCTCCCCCGGGCCAACGGCCGGCTGTTCGGCGCTCAGGTGACCGCGAACGAGTTCGTCGGTCCCCCGCTCGGTGGCGTGCTCGTCGCCGCCGGGGCCGCGCTGTCGCTCGCGGTCCCGGCCGCGCTGTGGCTCACGGCGTTCGGCGCGCTGCTCCTCGTCCGTGGGCCCTTCCGGATCCCCCGGGACCAGCTGACGACGCTGCGAGCCGACATCGGCGAGGGTCTGCGCTTCCTGGGGCGGCATCGGCTGCTGCGCACGCTGGCCGTGATGATCGGGGTGTTCAACTTCGCGTCGAACGGGATCCTGGCCGTCTTCGTGCTCTACGCGGTCGGCCCCACCTCGGCGATGGGGCTCACCGAGCCGGGGTACGGCCTGTTGCTCGCGAGCCTGGCCGCGGGCAGCCTCGTGGGGTCGTTGCTGGCCGAACGCGTCGAACGGTGGCTCGGGCGCGCCCGCGCGCTGCTGCTGGGGTTCGCGCTGGCCGCCTCGGTGGGGCTCGCGCCCGCGGCGACGAGCGACGTGCTGCTGGTCGGCCTGGCCTTCTTCGTGGCAGGTGCGGCCATCATCGTCACGAACGTCATCACGGTCTCGCTGCGACAGCGGATCACGCCGGACCGGCTGCTCGGAAGGGTCAACAGCGGCTACCGGCTCGTGGCCTGGGGCACCCGCCCCCTCGGGGCCGCGACGGGCGGCGTGCTCGGCGAGCTCCTCGGCCTGCGGCCCGTCTTCCTCGTCATGGGCCTGCTGATGCTCGGGCTGCTGCTCGGCATGCGGGTCGTCACCGACCGGGCCATGGCCGCCGCCGAGGCGGGGGCGGAGCCCTGAGGCCTCGGGACGGCCGACGCGCGTCAGATGCGCGGACCGACGTCAGGTTCGACCTTCGACGTCAGGTTCGACCACCGACGCCAGGGGCGGGCCTCGGTGTCAGGTGCGACCCTCGATCCGGTGCTGCAGCGCCGCGACGAGCCCCTCCGGATCGGCGACCGTCACGGTCAGACCGGGATGGCGAACCTTGTCGCCGAGCAGGGCCGCGACCGGGCGGTGGAAACGCACGCACACGCCGGCGCGGGTGGTGGTGCCGAAGGTCACCCCCCGATCGGCGAGCGAGAGGCGCGCTCCGATCACCTTGTACCAGCGGAACCCGCTGACGACGGATGCGTCGGCGACGTTCTCCAGCGGCGTCCGGGTCCCGAGCCGCCCGAACCGGGCCACGAACATCTGGTCGCTGAGCACGACCTCCGCCGTCTCCTCCGTGACACCGAAGGGGCGCAGGACCCTGCGGAACCTGGGGTCGAACTCGAAGACGAACCGCTCGTCGGGCATGGTGGGCTCCAAACGCACGTCGGAAGACCACGGTTGTAGTCGATG
>SKTG01000333.1 GCA_007118045.1 Nitriliruptoraceae bacterium | reverse complement strand
AGCCACACACGCCGAACCCGAGATCGCGATGCGAGCGACCGGCGCGCTCGAGAAGCCACACACGCCGAACCCGAGATCGCGATGCGAGCGACCGGCGCGCTCGAGAAGCCACACACGCCGAACCCGAGATCGCGATGCGAGCGATCGCTGCGCTCGAGAAGGCCACACGCGACGCCGCCGCGGGCCATCGATCACGATCCCTCGACCGCCGTGCCGTCGCCCTGCCCTCCGTGCTCGGCTCGAGCGCGACCGGAGGTGGGGGCACCTGGCTCCGCTCGACGCCCGTCCGCAGCTCAGCGCCGCCCAGGCCCAAGAGGGGCCTCGCCAGCCCGAGGGCTACGTCGACGACGACAGCCAGATCCTCCGTGTCAGTGCGCTGCGATGGCTCAGCGACAGCGCGTCCGACCACCCGTTCCTCGTCGCCGGCGTCACGGAGCTCACCACCCGGGGCGAAGCACAGGAAGCACAGGGAGCAAGAAGAGCACCCGCCTTCCGGACGCGGGACCGACGACTGCTGCCTCGGCTCCAGCATCGAGGCAACGAGCCCGCCAGCGCCCACGATGGAGCCCGTTCGACCCGGACCTCGTCCACGGGGCATGACCGATGAGGTGGCTCCCGGCAGGCTCTGGCGGGAGCCACCTCGGATCACCGGTGGCTACTTCTTCGGGTTGCCCATCTTGCTGGGATTGCAGGCTTCACCCGGGGACGGCAGCAACTGCTTGACCTCCTGGGTGGTCAGCCCGAACTCGTTCTGGAAGTGCACCAGGAAGATGCCGTACGACTGGGTGAGCGTGGGTTCCTCCTCGTCGATCACGTCGTTCAACCCTGAGAAGGAACAGATCGATGCGGCCCCGCCCCCGGTCCAGAAGTCCGCGATCGGGGTCGGCCCGCCCGTCGCCCCGTCCGGGCCGGGTGGCCCCTTCACCTCACCAGCCGAAGCGGCCGATGCCATGACCATCATCAGCACCATGACGAGCGCGCCGAGCAGCGATGCTCTTCGTTTCATCTAGGTCCCCTCGCATGCAGTAGTAGCTGCCTCCCGAACGAAGCAGCTCAACCCCCGCGGCCGGATCTGGCCGCCAGAGCCACTCTCCGCCCGTTCCGTGAGGGTGTCAATGACCACAATGATGCAGTTCTTGGAAGACTTGGCGCTCATCGCGACCGTTCCGGACACCAGCGCCGTACGTATCAAGCCCGCGGGCGAGGTGGCCGACCCCCTGAAGCGGGCTCATCACCTGGCTGCACGTGAGACGAGGGCGACCCCTCCCGGAGCACCGCTAGCCCTTGGCGTACCCAGGTGAGGTCGGCCCGATGGTCGCGGGTCGTTCCCGGCGTCTCGATCACGCACGGGGCCTCGGCCGTGGCCACCGCCTCGAGCAGGGCATCTCGACCGATCGTGCCGTGCCCCAGGTTCGCGTGACGGTCCCGCCCCGTGCCCGGTGGCCCCTCAGCGTCGTTGAGGTGCACCAGGTCGATGGCCCCGAGCACCGAACGCAGCCGCGACGTCGCCGCCACCAGCGGCTCGCCGGCCGCGTGCAGGTGGCACGTGTCCAGGCAGAACCCGGGCGGATCGCTCAGCCCCGAGAGCCCGTCGAAGAGCCGCTCGATCTGCTCGATCGTGCGGGCCATGGGTTTGCGTCCACCGGCGGTGTTCTCGATCAGGACCGGGACCTCGGTGCGCAGCTCGGTCAGCACGGCGCGCCAACGACGGATACCGACGCCCGGGTCCTCCCCGAGGGGTGCCTGGCCGCCGTGGACGACCACGCCGACCGCACCGATCGCCAACGCTGCCTCGCAGCTCTGCTGCAGCGAGGTGACCGACCGTTCACGCACCTGCGCGTCGCCCGAGACGAGGTTGAGCAGGTACGGGGTGTGGACGTGGATCGGACGCGCGTCGCGGCGCAGCTCGGCCGCGTCCTCTCGCGCCGCGGGCGGGCGCCAGCTCCGAGGTGGCGAAAGGAAGACCTGCAGCACCTCGGCGCCCCGCTCGTCGGCGGCGCGGAGCGGGTGCGCGGCGGGGACGTGGGCTCCGAGCAACATGCGCTCGGACGCTACCTGGCGCGCGACGCCGTACCGTTGGGGCCGTCCACCACGGCTGAGCGCCCGCCTGGCCGTGACCCGATCGTGACCCCGGTGCCAGCGCCCGCCCGTTCGAGTTCGCCGCAGCGCACGGCGACGGCGGAGGCGCCGTAGGGTGCGTCGCCGTCGAGCCGACCGGAGGTCGCCAGGTGTCCCAGTCGTTCGAGTCGCTGACCGACCGTGCCGGCTTCCACGAACGCCACCTCGGGCCGGGTCCCGAGGACCGGGCCGCGATGCTGGAGGCGCTCGGCTTCGACGACGTCCCCTCCCTGCTCGACGCGACGGTCCCGAGCAGCATCCGCGACGACTCGCCGCTGCACCTGCCGGACCCGATCCCGGAGCACGAGGTCCTCGCGCGCCTGCGCGAGCTGGCCGCGGCCAACGACCCGCGCGTCCCCTACATCGGGCTCGGCGTCCACGGCACCGTCACCCCGGCGGCGATCCGGCGCAACGTGCTCGAGGACCCGGGCTGGTACACGGCGTACACGCCCTACCAGCCGGAGATCAGCCAGGGCCGGCTCGAGGCCCTGCTGGTGTTCCAGACCATGGTCACGGACCTGACGGGCACCGAGCTGGCGGGTGCCTCGCTGCTCGACGAGGCGACCGCCGCCGCCGAGGGTGTCCAGATGTGCCGGCGGGTCTCGCGCAAGCGGCTTCCCGACGGTCCGCCCGAGGTCGTGCTCGTCGACGCGGGCTGCCACCCGCAGACGATCGCCGTGGTCGCCACGCGTGCCCGCCCGCTCGGCCTCGAGGTGGTGGTCACCGACCTGCGCGGGCAACTCGCCGACGGCGCAACGAGCGTGACCAGCACGGTCGCGTCGGGCACCTCGGTGACCGGCGACGACGGCTCGACCGTGCACGACGGCTCGACCGCGCCCGACGGCTCGACCGCGCCCGACGGCTCGTCAACGCAGGACGGCGACGCCGACGGCGGCGACTGGGCGTCCGCCACGGCGGGCGAGGACGCAGGCGACGGGTCCGACCCCGTCGGCCATCTCGAGGTGTCTTTCGATCGGGTGGTCGCCGCGCTTGTCCAGTCGCCCGACACTGACGGGGTCCTGCACGACGACGCGGACCTGATCGCGCACCTGCACGACCACGAGGTGCTGGTCACCGTCGCGACGGACCTGCTGGCCTGCACGATGATCGTGCCGCCTGGGGAGCAGGACGCGGACGTGGTCGTGGGCTCCTCGCAGCGCTTCGGGGTGCCGATGCTGGCCGGCGGCCCGCACGCGGCCTTCCTCGCCACCCGTGAGCGCTACGCCCGTCAGCTGCCCGGACGGCTGGTCGGGGTGAGCAAGGACACGGAGGGTCGTGAGGCCTACCGCCTCGCGCTGCAGACACGTGAGCAGCACATCCGCCGCGAGAAGGCCACCTCCAACATCTGCACGGCCCAGGTGCTGCT
>SKTG01000226.1 GCA_007118045.1 Nitriliruptoraceae bacterium | reverse complement strand
CGAGCCTCTTGTCTTCTTCGATGAGCGTGATGAGTTCACCGAAAATCTGCGACACGTTTCCCCGGTTCTTTGCCTGTACCAACCGATGCTTGAGTATTGCCGAGACATCACCTTCCTTCAGCTCGTGCACAGCGACAGCGATCAGCTTCCACCACGGATGCTCGTCGGCGAGTGCCTCCAGTCGCTCCGCATTGCTCCGGATGCGCCGGTGTTCGGTGAACCGTTCGAGGTAGTCGGTCCGAAGCGTGTACGTCTTTCCGGTCCCGGGCGGCCCGTAGAGGATGAGATTCAGCGGTAGCTCCGTTGCACGATCGGGTCCGGCGGGCGCCTCGTCCGGTTTGCGAACCCGGGCTGTTTGCGCCGTGCTCCTCTCTTCGTCCTGCTCTTTCGCCGATTGACCGATGTACAACAGGACGTCCTGTACGAGCAGGTGATTCTTCGGATCGATTAGATCGAAGGCGAACAGATACTCCTTGTAGGTGGCGACGAGCGCGTGATTCGCTCATCGACCGGTCGATCTTCGTCGTACAGCGAGCGGAATGCGCTGCGGACAGCCTCGGGATCAATGCCGGAGTATATTTCGATCATCTTCTTCGGGAAATAGTTGAACGACTCCCAGAGATTGGTGCTCGCTGCCTGCAGGCTCGCCGAGAACATCTCGTTGAAATCCGGAGCATCAATCTCCCTTGTCTGCTGGAAATTGCGAAGCGCTTCCCACTTGTACCGTTCCTGCTCGTTGCCCGCCTGCAGCCGAGCGATATAGTGCGGAAGGTATTGCCATAATCGAGCCGATCTCGAATATCGCGACTTTAGCGCTGTCAAAAAGAATGATCATCAACTGGTCTATCACTGTCTGCATGTTTTAGTTTTTTCTCAAAAATGAGAACACCCCGGAGCGCTGCTCCAGGGTAACCACACGTTGCGCGGCGTAGGCTCGCTGTAGCCAGCTTTTCCGTTCTATAGTCTCAGACCAAGGGAAATGGTCAAGAATTTCTCCAAGGCCCAGGCGCCTTCCATGTCAAGTCGAATGGGTTCGACGAGAGAATACACTGAAGAACTGGCTCTACAAAGGCCTGTACCTGCACCATGATCGATCCGAAATCCGAAGGTGCCGTCGTCACACTCATCCGACTTAGAAGCCAGATATGGTGGAAATCCTTCATGCGGCTGTTTACGAGACCGAGTGTGACCATGGTATCGACTTTCTCGGCGATTGCGCTCTCACGGCTGTAACCGAGCATCGTAAAGTGATCTGGGCCAATAACGCTCGACAGTTTCACTACTGTTGGCTCTGGGAACACGGCGTCGCCAAAACCAATATCGATTTGCATATTGATGCGAGCCGTTCCAAGATATCCCAGGAAGCGAACGCGGATACCATTGTAATCTGCCGCTTCGGTGATTCGCTCAACGCGAATCGATTTCGAATCAAAAATCAGTCCGTCGTTCAAATCGATATCGATTACGTCGGTGATTTGGCCGCGTATGGCGGAAATGTCATTCGAGGTTCTTCCTGACAAGTCTATATCCATCGTTGGACGCGCTATTGCGGCTCCCCACGTACGCAATAGAAGCGCGCCTTTCAAGATGAATTTTCTCGCGTGCTCCGATTGTGATAACCGAAACAGAAAGCGCTCCATGGCGTAGTACTGGAGCAGTTCGGCGAAAGGTCTTTTGTCGGCACGGGCTCGGTTAAGGAGTCGTTGTCTAACTGAAGCTGCCATGTTCTTCTTGTCGTTCACACCAGTGCCTCCAGGTAAGGCTTTATGACATTTGAAACGCGACAGATCTCGGCAAAGCGGAGAAGACTGTCGATATCTCGTTTGTTGCCGCGCATGTAAACGTTGAGGGCCTCAAGAACCACGTCCATCCCGATTTTATTCCGGTATTTAAAGCAGTCCGCAAGGGTCTTCTCCGGTCCGTAGACGCGGACTTCCGTCCCGTCAAGGGAATGTCGCTCTATCCCGCTTTTGTAGGCATATCCTGAGAACTCAACCCAGGAGATGGGCGGGTAGTCAATCCGTGGAGGCCTGGAGTCCCGGGGGATAGCGATCCACACCGAATGGGGCACTTGTGTTGTGAGATCGTGGAAGGATAGGGCCGATACCAGGCAGATGACGGCCTTTGGCGCGCGTAGAGACACCGTCACAAGATCCGGATAACTGATTTCCGGAAGGTCTGCGAGACGGTATACGCCACGGGTAACTCGCTCCAGCTTACCCTCGTCGGTGAGCCGGTAGAGCGTTCGTCGTGCAATTCCCGCCTTGATAGCTTCCGCCATGCGGAGTTGTCCACCGTGTTTCTCTATGGTCTTGAGAGCTTGATGATCAGTTTGCTCGCGAGACATTATGTCCTCATATAGATAATATTGAGTACATTGTGTCTCGAAGTCAAGGTTTAATTGGGGAAATATGCGTGCGTATGAATGAGACAATATGCTCTCAAGCTCGATTACCTGAGGACAATTTGTCTCGTATCATCGAATCACAAGTGGGCAGACTCCCATGCGGTACGTGTTCTATCAGACAGGGTGAAGAGAAGGTCTGGCTGTACCAGATATTCTTGCAGGAAAGCTTTGCGCTGCACTGGACCGCCGGCACCCCCGCGACATTTTCGACGTCGGTGCGGTTCTGCAATCCCGGCTCGGGGCACGAGAAAGCGAACGTGGAGAACAAGGAAACTTCTGCCGATCAGGCAGCTGTATCGCGCCGATGAACCGGCGCTCGCGCCGCTGCCGGTTGCGCCGGAAGGGCCACTCGAGGTTGCGCCGGCGCTTGAGCCGTATGAGCATCAACTCAAAGCCTTCAGGCGACTCGCAGGTGATCGCCCAACGAGCACGATTGTCGGCTCTCCGCCCACCTCGCGCTGTATTGGCCGTGGCCACTATTTACACTATTCTCGTAGCAGGCGTTTGAGAAGAAGGTCCTCTATGTTCCGTCTTGCATCAAGAACGGTGACAATGAAGATCTGCTCCTTCTCCTCGCGATAGACGACCCGCCATGGCGAAAGCACGAGTTCTCTGAATCGGGTCACGTTGTTCCGTTCCAGCTCCGGCACTACGCGGCCGATCTGAGGAAACTCACGAAGATGGGTGAGTTCCTGATCGACGCGATTGACGAATGCCTCAGCCGCTTCAAGCGACTCTTCAGCGAGATAGTCTACGATCTCAACGAGATCCTGATTTGCCGAATTGGTCCAGAAAACGGCCTTCACGTCTGGCGGTTCGCGTGTCTGGCATTAAGGCGTTCACGAACTGAGGCTATTGTGCTCTCATGTTCTGTGACTCTTCCCGCCTCAATATCCCGTTCTCCGGCGGCGGTGAGCTTGAGAATCCCGAGCGCATCCACCATCTCCTGATAGCTTCGGGGATCGAGGAGCACGCCCTTGGCCTCGCCGTTCTGAGTGATAACGACGGGGTTGTGAGTTTCGTTGACGTGCTTCAGAACCTCAGCCGCGTTTGACTTCACGTAAGAAATGGAGCGGATGT
>SKTG01000071.1 GCA_007118045.1 Nitriliruptoraceae bacterium | reverse complement strand
CGAGGTGCAACGGCTCCGCGTCACCGCCGGCGGACTCCGCCACCTCGGCGGCCCTGTCGGCGTTGCCGCCGTAGCCGACCAGGACGCGGTAGCCGTCCGCAGCCAAGGCCCGGCAGGTGGCGGCGCCGATGCCGCCGCTGCCGCCACTGACGATCGCGATGCGGTCGCTCACGCGCTTCCTCCGGATGCGTTGGTGGCGGGACGGTCGGCGGCGGACTCCGAGACCTGCCACCTCAGCAGGCACGAACCCCAGGTCAACCCGGCGCCGAAGGCGGTCAGCAGCACCGTGTCACCCGGCTGGAGCCGACCCGCGTCACGTGCATCCGCCAGGGCGAGAGGCACGGACGCCGCCGAGGTGTTGCCGTGGCGATCCACCGTGATGTGGGTGCGCTCCCCCGGGACGCCGAGCCGATGCCCGACGGCCTCCAGGATGCGGATGTTGGCCTGGTGCCCGATGAACAGATCGATGTCGTCGACGCTGAGGCCGGCGCGTTCGATGACCGACTTCGACGAGGCGGTCATACGGGCGACGGCGTGACGGTAGACGTCGCCGCCCCGCATCGTCAGCATGTTGGTCTTCGCGCTGAGGACCGACTCGTCGACCGGGGTGCGGGTCCCGCCCGCTTCGGTCCAGAGCATCGAAGGATCGCGTCCGTCGGCACCGAGGTCGAACGGGCCGAGTCCGGCGGTCTCGTCCGGGACGAGCACCGCGGCACCGGCACCGTCGCCGAAGAGGATGGCCACGCTGCGGTCACCCGGATCGACGATACGGGTCAACGCCTCCGCCCCGATCACCAGGATCGCCTCGTCGCCGGTGGCGACCATGCTGCTGCCGACCCGCAGGCCGTAGAGGAAGCCGCTGCAGGCCGCGTTGACGTCGAAGGCGCCGGCCTCCGTACCGAGCTTGGCGGCCACGATCGGTGCCGTGCCGGGGATCGTGTGGTCGGGCGTGGTGGTCGCGACCAGGATCGTGTCGATGTCGTCGATGGTCATGTTCGCGTCGGCCAGCGCCTCGCGTGCGGCAGCGACGGCCAGGTCCGAGGTCGCCCAGTCGGCCGGCAGGACCCGCCGCTCACGGATCCCCGTCCTCGTGCGGATCCACTCGTCGTTGGTGTCGAGCGTCTTCGCGAGGTCGTCGTTGGTCACGACCTTCTTGGGCAGGTGGGACCCGAGCCCGGCCAGACGCACGGGCATGGCTCGTCCCGTGGATGCGGTCGTGGTGCTCACGTGAGCTCCTCGCTCGATGTGTCCGGCCGCCGCGTACGGCGATCGGAGCGTGGTTGTGACGCTAGGCGGAACGGTCGTCCGTCGCCGGCTGGAGTGCGTTGACGACGGCGTCGAGGTCGTCGGGCGCCTCCACCGTGTGCACGGTGACGTCGGGGATGGTGCGCTTCGCGAGCCCGGCGAGCACCCCGCCCGGGCCGACCTCGACCAGGTCGGTGACCCCATGCTCGACGAGGGCGAGCTGGACCTCACGCCAGCGGACGGGCGCGAGCAGCCCGGCGAGCAGGTCCTCGGACACCGCGCCCGCGTCGCGGTTCGCGCGGACCGCCGCGCCGCTGATGACCGGGACCGTCGGGTCCTCGAGGGAGCCGCGGCGCAGCACCTCGGCGACCCGGTCGACGGCCGGCTCCATGGCCGGTGAGTGGAAGGCGCCCTCCACGTCCAGCGGCAGGGCACGACCGCCGGCCGCACGGGCCTGTTCCTTGACCGCCTCCACCGCGTGGGGCGGACCGGCGACCACGACCTGGCCCGGAGCGTTGTCGTTGGCCACGACGAGCTCGTCGATGCCGTCGACGAGCACCTCCACGGCGTCGGGACTGAGCTTGACCACCGCGGCCATCGTCCCCGGGTTGACGGCGCAGGCCTCGCCCATCGCCGAGCCGCGCGCCGCGACCAGGGCCGAACCGTCCCGCACGCTCAACGCGCCGGCGGCGATGGCGGCCGTGTACTCACCGAGGGAGTGGCCGGCGACGACGTCGGGCGCGGCACCCGCGTCGGTCAGTGCCCGCCAGACGACCAGCGAGCTGGCCATGATGGCCGGCTGGGCGTCGGCCGTGCGAGCCCCCGCCTCCGGGTCGTCGAGCAGCCCCCGCACGTCACGGCCGATGCCCTCGCTGACCGTGTCCAGGATCGAGCACGCCGGATGGTCCGTCCATGCCTCGAGAGCTCCGGCGCGGTGGGACCCCTGGCCGGGGAAGACGAAAGCGGTGGACACGGGGACCTCCGGGTCGGAAGGGTGACGGCGAGGACGCCGCCCGGGCGTGGTGAGCGGCCATCGGCGTGTGGTGTCGGGGCGGGATCCCGGTCCCGCGATCGGGATGACGGGCGGGCGGTGGCGTGGCGCGAGGTCGCCGCCGTGCGACGCGGACGTCGGGAGCGCGACCTCGGTCGGATCGCTCCTCGGACCGCTCACCTACGAGCGCCAGCCGGCGACCGGCGTCGCGAGTTGACACCGACGTCAGTATCGGTGTCAACCAGGCCGGCACGTGACGCGACGCCCCGGTCGACCGGCCAGCCATCGGTCGCGGCTACCGTCGACCGGCAGGTGAGCAGACGACCAGGAGCCCTCCGTGGATCGAGCCGAGCGCACCGACGTCGCTGCCGGGGCGGACGCCGGCGACCTCGCCGAGGCCCACGCCGCGGACGCCGCAGATCCCCTGGCCGCGAGACGCGCCCGGTTCGCGCTCCCCCCGGAGCTGATCTACCTCGACGGCAACTCGCTCGGCGCCCTCCAACCGGACGTGACCCGGCGACTGCGCGAGGTCGTCGAGCACGAGTGGGGCGAGGGCCTGATCCGCAGCTGGAACGACGCCGACTGGGTCGGGCTGCCGCGTCGCGTCGCCGCCCGCCTGGCACCCCTGGTGGGGGCGGACCCCTCCGAGCTGGCGGTCGCGGACTCGACCTCCGCGAACCTGTTCAAGGCTCTCGCGGCCGCACGTCGGTTGCGACCGGACCGCCGGGTCCTGCTGACCGACGAGTCGAACTTCCCGACCGACCTCTACGTCGCGCACGGCCTGGCCGACCTCATCGGTGACCTCGAGGTGCGGGTGGTCCATCCGGCCGCCGTCGCCGACCACCTCGATGCCTCGGTGGCCGTCCTGACGCTGACGCACGTCGACTACCGCACCGGCCGGTTGCACGACCCCGTCTCGCTGACGCACGCGGCGCACGAGGTCGGGGCGGTGACCGTGTGGGACCTGTCGCACTCCACCGGCGCCCTGGACGTGGATCTGCACGGCTGGGGCGCGGATCTCGCGGTCGGCTGCACGTACAAGTACTGCAACGGCGGGCCCGGATCGCCGGCCTACCTGTACGTCGCCGAGCGGTGGCACGAGCAGGTGGCCACGCCCGTGCGGGGGTGGTTCGGCCACACCCGTCCCTTCGCGTTCGATCCGGAGTACGCACCCGCAGCGGGCGCCGAGCGCTTCCTCGACGGCACCCCTCCGGTGCTGTCGATGGCGGCGCTGGAGACCGCCCTCGCCGCCTTCGACGGTGTCGACCCCACCGTGCTCGCCGCCAAGGCCGCGGCCCTGACCGACCGCTTCATCGAACTCGTCGAGCGGCGCTGCGGCGACGACGTCGAGGTGGTCAGTCCGCGCCGGGCCGACCGGCGCGGCGCGCAGGTGTCCCTCCGGCACGCCGACGCCCACGCCGTCACGCAGGCGTTGATCGAGCGTGGGGTGATCGGCGACCATCGACCCCCCGACCTGGTCCGGTTCGGCTTCGCCCCCCTGTACGTGTCGCACCGGGACGTCGTCGAAGCCGTCGAGCACCTGGCCGCGGTCCTCGGGACCGGCGCATACCTCCGACCGGAGTTCCAGGCCCGCCGCACCGTCACCTGAGCGCCGTGCGGAGGACCGGCGCACCATCGTGATCGGCCGGTCGGCAGCCGCGGGTCACCCGTGGGCCGCCGAGCGACGAAGGGTCGGGGAACGAAGCCTGGCGAGGAGGCGCGAGATGCAGGTGGTCGTGGTCGTGGCGCACGCCGCCTCGACGCTGTTCCTGACCGGGCTGATCTGGCTGGTGCAGGTGGTGCACTACCCGTTGTTCGCGCACGTCGGGCAGGATTCGTTCGTCGCCTACGAGGCTGCCCACTCGCAGCGGATCACGTGGCTGATCGCGGTCCCGTGGGCCGTGCAGGGACTGACCACGCTGGCGCTGTTGGTCGTCCCTCCGCCGGCCGCGCCCCCGTGGCTCGTCTGGCTGGCCGCCGGACTCGCTGCGGTGCCGGTCGTCGTGACCATCGCGGTGAGCGTCCCGGCACACCAGGCGCTTGGGACCGGCTTCGACGCGGCCGCCCACGCCCGCCTGGTCGGCACCAACTGGCTCCGCACCGGTGCCTGGACCGCACACTCGGTGGTGGCGATGGCGATCGTGATCCTGACGCTCCGCCGCGGCTGACGACCGCGCTTGCGCAGACCGTTCCGCCGCAGCGCACCGCCGGTCGTGCGACGGGTCTCACGCGAGGGTGATGGCCCGCCCCTCGGTGGCTCCGATGCGGTCGACGATCCGCTCGAGGACCTCGGGCGGCACGGCCTCGTCGAGGCTCAACGCCATGATCGCCTCCCCCTCGATCTCGCTGCGCCCCACCTGGGCGGCGGCGATGTTGACCCCCGCCTCGCCGAAGCCGTTGCCGACCGTGCCGATGACCCCCGGACGATCGCGGTAGCGGAAGAAGGCCATGTACGCGGTCGGCTCGACGTCGACGGGGGTGTTCCAGACCTCGATCAGCCGTTCGCGTGCCCCCGGCTGGAGCACCGTGCCGGCGACGCGGATGGGCCGGCCGTCGCGGGTCACCCCGGAGACGCGCAGCACGGACACGTAGTCCTCGCTGTGTGGATCCGAGATCTCGCGCAGGTTGAGGCCACGCGCCTCCGCGAGGAGCGGAGCGTTGACGAAGGTGACCGGTTCACCCGAGACGGGCGAGAGCAGCCCCTTGAGCACCGCCAGGCCCAGGACGCGACAGTCCGCCTCGGCGATGGCGCCGTTGAACTCGACCGTGATCTCCGCCCCGAGCCCCTGGTCGCCGAGCGCGGTCAGCAACCGGCCCAGCTCCTCGCCGAGCGGCAGGAAGGGCTTGATGTCGTCGTCGATGGGCCCGCCCTGGACGTTGACGGCGGACGGGACGAACTCCCCGGCAAGGGCGAGCTTGACGTAGTCGGCGACCTGGGTGCCGGCCTTGTCCTGCGCCTCCTCCGTGGAGGCGCCGAGGTGGGGGGTCACGATCGCGGTGGGCAGCCCGAACAGCGGCGACTCGGTGGTTGGTTCGCTGGCGAACACGTCGATCGCCGCACCGGCGATCACTCCGTCGCGCAGCGCGTCCGCGAGGTCCGACTCGACGACGATCCCACCCCGCGCGACGTTGAGCAGGCGGGCGGTCGGCTTCATCTTCGCGAGCCGGTCGCGGTCGAGCAGACCGAGCGTGTCGGGGGTCTTCGGCAGGTGCACCGTCACGAAGTCGGCGCGCTCGAGGACCTCGTCGATGGTCTGGACCAGCTCGACCCCGAGCCGCGCGGCACGCTCCGGGGCGACGAAGGGGTCGTAGGCGAGCAGACGCATCCCGAAGGCGTGGCAGCGTTGCGCCACCAACGTGCCGATCCTGCCGAGACCGAGCACCCCGAGGGTCTTGTCGTGCAGCTCCGTGCCGGTCCAGGTCGACCGCTCCCACCGTCCCGCGGTCAGCGCCGCGTGCGCCTGTGGGATGTTGCGCGCCAGCGTGAGCAGGAGCGCGACGGTGTGCTCCGCGGCGGAGACGATGTTCGACTGCGGCGCGTTGCAGACGATCACGCCGGCCTTGGTGGCGGCGTCCACGTCGACGTTGTCGAGACCGACACCGGCCCGCGCCACCACCTTCAGGCGCGAGGCGGCGGCGATGACCTCCTGATCGATCGTGGTCTGCGAACGCACGACGATCGCGTCGTAGTCGCCGGCGATGGCGACGAGGTCGTCCTTGTCGAGACCGGTGCGGACGTCGACGTCGTGGACTTCGGCGAGCGCCGCCACACCGGCATCGGCCAGCTGGTCGGCAACGAGGATCCTCACGGGTGGCTCCGAGGGAGGTGGCGGGAGAGCGCGGTCGACCAGGACGCTCGGGGCCGGCCGGGGCGGGGGAGCCGGGGGCCGGCGACCGCTCGGGCGTGGGGGATCGCGCGACCGCCAGCCTACGGCGCTCGGCGCGGTGCTCCGAACGAACACCCCCGTCCATCGCCGTCCGCCGGACCCGGGCGAGCTACGAACCGTGTCCGAGCAGCCGGGCGAAGCCGCGGCGCGATCCGACCGGGATCGGGCCGGGACCGGGCCGGGATCAGGCCGGGATCATGATCAGGGCGGCGGGGGCTCGTCCCGGGGCAGGGTCGCCACACCCTCCGGCAGCTGGTTGATCAGCGTGGGGGTCGCGCGTGCGACGTAGGCCAGCAGGAGCCGCCGCGCGTCCTCGGGCCAGTCCCGCTGCTCGTGGATGGAAGCGCTCATCAGCTCCGCCCACCGCAACGCCGCCTCCGGGGTGATCGGGAAGGAGGCGTGGCGCATACGCAGCCGCGGGTGGCCACGCTGGGAGCTGTAGATGTCCCCACCACCCCAGTACTGGGCGAGGAACATCGTCAGGTGCGTCTTCCCGGGCTCGAGGTCCTCGGGGTACATGGGCCGCAGCAGGTCGTCCTGGGCGACCCGGCCGTAGAAGGCGTCGACGAGCCGCTCGAAGGCGGGATAGCCACCGACCGCCGCGAAGACCTGGTGCGGTTCGAGCTCGGCGAGCGCCCGGTCGGCGGCGCCGCCGGGCGCCGCGGCCGGCGGTGAGGAGCCGGGTGGCGGACCCGCGGCCTCGTGACGCCCCGATGCGCCGGACGAGGGCGACGGGTCGGGATGCGACGGCTCGCCGCCGTGGGCGGGGCGGCGGTCGTCCGGGCGGTCGTGGCTGTTCACAGGGCCCGTTCGAGGTAGGCGACGTCGAGGTAGCGGCCGAACTTGTGGCCGGCCTCCGTCAGGGTGCCACGTAGCTCGAAGCCCCACCGTTCGTGGAACGCGATGGAGTGCGGGTTCGGCAGCGCCACGATGGCGTACGCCCGGTGGAAACGCTCGTCCCGTTCGAGCTGGCCGAGCAGCTCGCCGTACAGCGCGCCGCCGACCCCGCGTCCCACGGCATCGGGCGCCGCGTAGACCGACAGCTCGACGGAGCGGTCGTAGGCCGCCTTCGGGCGGAAGCGCTGCGTCTCCACGTAGCCCGCCAGGACCCCGTCGAGCTCCGCGACCAGGAGGCGGTGGCCACGCTGCGCGAGCACCCCCTCGAACCGGTCCCGCCACTCGCGCGGCGTGCGCACCTCCGTGTTGAAGGTCATCGTCGTGCGGAGCACGTAGTGCGTGTAGATCGCCGCCACCGCGGGGAGGTCAGCGGCGGTGGCGTCTCGGACCGTCGGTGTGCTCATCGCACGTGACGCTACCGCCCGCGACGAGCTGGCCCGGTCAGTACAGACCCGCTGGTCGGAAGCGGGCATCGTGCTCGCGGACCGCGTACTGGTCGCTCATGCCGGCCACGTAGTCGATGGCCGCCTGCAGGTCGCTGGCACCGGTCGCGCGGTAGGCCTCGGGGATCTCCTCGGGGTGCGTCCGGAACCAGCCCACCAGGTCCCGGATGACGCGCGCGCCGCGGCGCGCCTGCTCCCGCGCCGTGTCCCGCAGGTAGACGTGGTCGAACATCCAGGCGCGCAGCTCGTTCATCGGCTCGAGGTGCTCCGGTGCCATCGTCACCTCACCGGCCGTCACCGAGTCCTCGACGACCATGTCGATCATCGAGGCGATCCACGCACGGCCCGGTGGACCGAACAGCTCCCGGAACCGTCGAGGGATGTCCTCGGCGGCCAGGACCCCGGCGCGTTGGGCGTCCTGCGCGTCGTGGGCCAGGTAGGCGATGCGGTCGGCGAAGCGGCAGACCATCCCCTCGGCGGTGATCGGTGGCGGCTCGTTGCGCCAGCTCGACTGGCGGATGCCGTCCCGGACCTCGACGGTGAGGTTCAGCGGCTCGAGCACCTCGACGATGCGCACGCCGTGGATCGCGTGCTGCCAGCCACCCTCGACGAACGGCGAGAGCGCGTCCTCACCGCTGTGACCGAACGGCGCGTGGCCGAGGTCGTGCCCGAGGCAGATGGCCTCGGCGAGCGGTTCGTTCAGCGCCAGGGCGTTCGCGATCGACCGCCCGACCTGGGCGACCTGCAACGTGTGCGTCAGCCGGGTGACGAAGTGATCGCCCTCGGGGTTGAGGAACACCTGGGTCTTGTGCTTCAGCCGCCGGAACGCCTTGCAGTGGAGGATCCGGTCGCGGTCACGTTCGAACGCGGTCCGGTCGGGGTCCTCGTCCTCCAGGCGATCCCGGCCTCGTGAGCGCGCCGAACGGGTCGCGATCGGTGCCAGACGCTCGTCCTCCTCCGCCTCACGCCGTTGCCGCGTGCGGCGACGCAGGGGCGTTCCGACGTCGCTCGCGGTCGGCTGCAGGGCCCCGCTCACCGGACCGTCCACCGCGGCCTGCGGGTCGTCGCGACGGGGTCGGTGGTGGTCCAGGCCACCAACCAGGCGATCGCCCAGGGCAACGCCTCGGGCACGTCGCCGGACCGTCGCCGCACCTCGTGCACGGGTCGCGACCAGAACCGTTGCACCACCTCGACGACGGTCCGGCCGGCTACGCGGTCGACCACGCGCCACCGTCGGCGCCAGAAGGTCCCACGTCGTCGCGCCTCGAACGCGTCGGGCTCGAGCTCGACGAGGAAGCGTTCCGCGAACAGGCCCTCCCGCGTCAACGTGCCCACGGGGCGACCATCGTCGTCGGAGATCCACCACTCCAGGGCGCCCGGCGGGCGCTCCAGGCGCCACCCGGGCGCACCGACACGGCGGATCTCGCCCTCGCCGCGGTCGGCGTGGACCTCGAGCACGGCGAGCCGCCGTCCTGCGGCGACCACGAGATGGCTGTGGGGCGGTCCCGGCTCCCGGTGGATCTCCACGTGAACCCTCTCGCGGGTCAGCCGTCCAGCCGCGGCTCGGGCCGTCCCGGCTGCCCGTCGTAACCGTGCCCTCGCCGCGGGACCAGCACGCTGCGGACGAACTCGCAGACCACGGTGCCCTCCTGGGTGTAGCCGATCGTGCGGACCCTGACCACGCCCCGGTCCTCCTTCGACCGCGACGGGCGGACCTCGAGCACCTCGCTCTGCGAGTAGATCGTGTCCCCGTGGAAGGTCGGGTTCGCGTGCTTGAGCGACTCGACCTCGAGGTTGGCGATCGCCCGGCCGGACACGTCCGGGACGGACTGACCCAAGACCACCGAGTAGACGAGGTTGCCAACGACCATCGCGCGGCCCGACGGGCTGGCGACCGCCGCGTAGTTGTCGTCGCTGTGCAACGGATGCTGGTTCATGGTGATCGAGCAGAAGAGGATGTCCTCCGCCTGCGTGATCGTCTTCCCCGGCCAGTGCTCGTAGACGTCCCCGACCTCGAAATCGTCGAGGAAGCGTCCGAAGTCGGCCGTTGGCATCGTCACGCTCCTCCGTTGGTACCCGGCTGCAAGGTCCGCGGCCGGCGCTCGGGACCGATCCGCGGTCCGAGTCCACCGGTCCGCGATCCGAGTCCACCGGTCGCGCGGCTGGGTTCGCGCTGGCCGCCTCGCGGCGCCTAGCGTCCGCTGCTGACCGTATCGCGCGACCAGGGAGACGACGGCACCGTGCGCAGCCCAAAGGACTTCTTCCGGCCGTTGGCCGTCGGCGCCCCTGAGCCGCTCCGGGAGATACCGGTGCGTCCGGCCCGGATGATCCACTTCTTCGACCCGTCGAACCCGAAGATGCTCGCCAAGGTTCCCGACATCGCACCGACCGTCGACGTGCTCCTCGGCAACCTCGAGGACGCGGTCCAGGCGGAACGCAAGGAGGACGCCCGTGCGGGCCTCGTCGAGGTCGGACGGACGGTGGAGCTCGGCCCCACCCAGCTGTGGACCCGGGTCAACGCGCTCGACTCGCCCTGGGTGCTCGACGATCTCACGACCCTCGTCACGGAGATCGGCGGGCGGCTCGACGTGATCATGCTGCCCAAGGTCGAGGGCGCGGAGGACATCGCGTACGCCGACCGGCTGCTCGCCCAGCTCGAGGCCCGAGCCGGGATCGAGCGTCCGATCCTGCTGCACGCCATCCTCGAGACGGCTCGCGGCATGGCCAACGTCGAGGAGATCTGCCTGGCGAGCCCCCGCATGCAGGGTCTGTCACTCGGGCCCGCGGACCTGGCGGCCGACCGGCGGATGAAGACGACCCGGGTCGGTGGGGGCCATCCCGGCTACCTGGTGCGTCAGGACCCGGACACCGACGGTGACGGGGCGGCGGCCGGCCGCGCGACGGCACAGCAGGACCTCTGGCACTACACCGTGGCCCGCATGGTCGATGCCTGCGCGATGGCCGGGATCCTGCCGTTCTACGGTCCGTTCGGCGACATCAAGGACACCGTCGCCTGCGAGGACCAGTTCCGCAACGCCTACCTGCTGGGCTGTGTGGGCGCCTGGAGCCTGCACCCGGTGCAGATCGACATCGCCAAGAAGGTCTTCTCGCCGGAGCCCTCGGAGGTCGCCTGGGCCAAACGCGTCGTCGAGGAGATGGGTGACGGTTCGGGCGCGGTCATGATCGACGGCAAGATGCAGGACGATGCCACCTACAAGCAGTGCCAGGTGGTGCTCGACCTCGCCCGCGGGCTGGCCGAGCGCGACCCGGATCTGGCGGAGGCCTACGCGCTGTGAGCGAACGAGACCACACGACCGCGCCCGCTGGGGGTGAGCCGTTGCGGCCGCGTCGCAGCTTCCTCTACATGCCCGGCGCCAACGAGCGGGCGCTGGCGAAGGCCGCGGAGCTGCCGGCCGACGGCTTGATCCTCGACCTGGAGGACGCCGTGGCGCCCGACGCGAAACCGGATGCGCGGGACCGCGTCTGCGCCGCGGCGGCGGAGGACCGTTACGGCCACCGCGAGGTCGCGATCCGCAGCAACGGCTCGGACACCGAGTGGTTCGAGGCGGACGTGCGGGCGATCGCGGCCGCCTCCCCCGACGTGCTGCTGGTCCCGAAGGTCGACTCGGTCGATCACGTGCGCACCATCGAGGCGGCACTGGATCGCGCGGACGCGCCCAGCTCGTTGTCGATCTGGGCCATGCTCGAGACCCCGCGAGCCGTTCTGCACGCCGACGCGTTGGCGCACGCCTCGGAGCGGCTCACGGGCTTCGTACTCGGCACGAACGACCTGGCCAAGGAGCTGCGCGCGGAGCACGTCCCCGGCCGGGCCCCCCTGCTGACGGCGCTGTCGTGGTGCGTGCTCGCGGTCCGCGACGCCGGCAAGATCGTGCTCGACGGTGTGTACAACGACCTCGACGACCCGGACGGGTTCGTGGCGGAGTGTCGTCAGGCGCGGGAGCTCGGGTTCGACGGCAAGACCCTGATCCATCCCAAGCAGCTCGACATCTGCAACTCGACCTTCGCTCCGAGCGACGACGAGGTGGCGCACGCCCGTCGCGTGATCGAGGCCTTCGAGTCGGCGTCGGGCGAGGGACGCGGCGTGGTCACCGTCGACGGCCGCATGGTCGAGAACCTGCACGTCGCGCAGGCCCGCCACACCGTCGCCGTCGCGGATGCGATCGCGAGCCGGGGCTGACGCAGGCGGTCAACGGCGAGGCGGGTCGTGCACGACCTCGACGATCTGCCCGTGCTCGCCGATCGCGACCATCTCCCGCACCTCCAGGGGCCCGTCGTGCACGGCCACGTGGACCCTGCGCCACGCGACCCGGCGGATCTCGGCCTCCGTGACGACGTCCTCGGCCGTGATGCGCACCGACTCGGCCTCACGCGGCACGGGACCAACGGTGACCGTGGTCGCGCCCGCCTCCGGTAAGCCCAGCACGACCGACCCGGAGAGATCGGTGCCCGTCGGTTCGAGGTCGATCGTGCCCTGCTCACTGACCACGCGCACCATCGGTGCGGTCAGCCCGGGGGCGGCACGGACCTCCCAAGCGACCTGCCCTGACCCCCCGCTGGCGATCGTACGTGGCATGAACGTCACGGCGGCGAACGCGATGAGCAGGATCACGAGCACCGCCGCGGCGACGACGAGGCCGCGACGACGGGGTGGCGACCCGACCGGTTCGCTGCTCACCCACCCTCTCCTGCACCATCCCGCCGACGTGGTCCCGCCGACCGCTTCCCGCGCCACTCCGGCGCCACGGGCTGGCGGTGGCGAACGCGGAGCGATGCCGGGGCCACGAGCACGCGGTGGCGGACGGTACCCGCGCCTCCGAGCGGGCCCGCCGGTCTCACCGCGGCCATCCGCACGGGTGTCCGTCCCCAAGCATCCAGCTCAGGAGTCCAGCCGGCACCTCCCACCCCGCCTCACCCATCGGTGTGGGAGTTGGAGCGGTGTGGGAAGTGCGGCTCGGCTCGTGACACGCAGCTCAGCCGTCGAAGGAGCTCGCACCACCCTCGCCGGCGGGGTCCGTTGCACCGCGCCACGACGGGCCGACTGCTCGACAAGTGCCAGGCCGGCCGCGGGTCCCTCGGCGCTCGGCCCTGCGATGCCGCTCAGGATGGTTCGCGGTCAGGGTGGTGCGCAGCCAGG
>SKTG01000273.1 GCA_007118045.1 Nitriliruptoraceae bacterium | reverse complement strand
TCCGGGGTGAACGCGAGCCCGACCGTGGCCCGGTCGCCCGTCGGTCGCACCGAGCGCGACCACCGTTGACGACCGCCCAGAACGCGGCACCGTGCACCACCCCGAGGCTCCGGTAGGACATGGGGGTCGTCCCGAGCGACCTGGCCACGTACCACGCGATGGCGAGGTGCGCGCCGGCGAACATCACGAGCACCGTCGGCACCGGACCGTGGCGTCGCTCCGGGGAACCGCTGGCGCCCTTCGGGGTGACCTGGAAGCCCACCTCGCGGTCCGTCAGGCCGATCACGATGGCCCGCAGCGTCGCGCCCACGCGGGCCAGATCGAACACCGCGGGTCGAGAGGGGCCGGATACGCCCCCTGGCGAGCCGCCACAGGGCGAGCTGTTGGAGCACCAGCGAGGTCGCGAACGCGAGGAGGAAGGTCGCCGCCGCCGTCGCGGCGATGGGGGAGGCACCGGTCAGCAGCACCACCAGCGGCAAGGTAAGCAGACCGAGCAGCCGGATCGCGTCGAACCAGCCCAGCAGCGTGGATGCGTAGGTGACACGCTGCCCCGGGGCCAGCCGCCGGTCGGTGAGAGGGCGTTCCTCGCGGAGGACCTGCATGGCGCCGGTGCACCACCGCCGCCGCTGCAGCACGTACTGACCGGCGGTGCTCGCCGCCAGGCCTCGGGCGAGCACCTCGTCGTGGAAGACGGTCCGCCGACCACCCCGGTGCGACCGGATGGTGGTCTGGATGTCCTCGGTGATCGACGAGGTGGCGACACCGCCGACCGAAACGAGGGCGTCGGCGCGCAGCACCGCCCCGGTACCGCACCAGAAGGCCCCGCCCCAGCGGTTCTTGCCTGGCTGGATCTCACGGTAGAACACGGCCTGTTCGCTGAAGACCACCCGGTCGCTCGCGTTCCGCCGACCGTGGACGTGCTCGAACGACGAGTCGTTGTAGAACTCCTGCGGGGTCTGGACCAGCGCCACCCCGTCGTCGGCGAAGTAGGGCAGCGTGCGCTGGAGGAAGCGTGCGTGGGCCACGTGATCGGCGTCGAACACCGCGACGAGGTCGGTGTCCACCATGGCCAGGGCGTGGTTGAGGTTGCCGGCCTTGGCGTGGTCGCGCTCCCGGGCGGGTCGTGTACCTCGCGCCGAGTCGAGCCGCGAGCTCGACGACCTCCGGGCGGCCCCCGTCGTCGAGCACCCACGTCTGGTGCGGGGGATCGAGGGCCACCGCTGCGGCGATCGTGGGCAGCAGGACCTCGCGCGGCTCGTCGTAGGTGGGATCAGCACCGCGGCGCTCAGCGTCGCGCTGACGCGCCACGCGAGGTAGACCGCTCCGACGCCGATCGCCACGATGGCCGTCGCCCTGATCCCGCGCGTGCGGCGCGGAGGCTCGGGAGGTCGGCCCGGTGCCGCCCGGGCGACCTCGGGGCGGCGCTCGGCGCTCGGGGAGGGTGGCCATACCCTGGTCATCGGCAGGGGGCCGGGTACCTGTAGCGTCGAGGGACGGACCAGCCGGTCGCCACCGCGGTCCCACCTTCTTCCACGTCTCCCGACGAGGTGCTCCCGTGTCCGATCACGCCTCCGGTCCGACCGCTCCGATCCGCGTGCGCTTCTGCCCGGCCCCGACCGGGTGGCTGCACGTGGGTAGCGCGCGGGCGGCGTTGTACAACTGGCTCCATGCGCGTCACCACGGTGGTGCCTTCGTCTTCCGTATCGAGGACACCGACGCGTCCCGCGCGACCGAGGACAGCATGCGCTCGATGCTGGAGGCGCTCGCGTGGGTCGGGCTGGACTGGGACGAGGGGCCGGAACTCGACGCCGACGGCTCGCTGACCACACGGGGCGCCTACGGCCCCTACCGCCAGTCGGAACGAAAGGAGCTCTACGAGGCGGTGGCACGGCGTCTCGAGGCCGCGGGACACACCTACCGCGATCACCGCACCACAGAGGAGCTCGAGGCATGGCGCGAGCGCCAGCGTGCCGGTGGTGACGGGGGACCCCCCGTCGTCAAGGCCACGACCTTCGAACACACCGCCGAGGAGCTGGCGTGGTTCTCGGCGGAGGGTCGTCCTGCCAGTCTGAGGCTGCGGACGCCCGAGACCGGTGAGGTGATGGTCAGCGACCTGGTACGCGGCGAGGTCCGCTTCGACTGGGCCGACATCTCGGATCCGGTGATCGAACGCTCCGACGGCTCGGCCACCTACCCGTTGGCCAACTCGATCGACGACCTCGCGCAGGGCATCGATCTGGTGTGCCGGGGCGAGGACCTGCTCTCGGTCACGCCACGCCAGGTGCTCCTGCACGAGCTCCTGCTCGCCGACGGCCTGCTGGACGAGGCGCTCGCGGAGGTCGGTCTGCCCCCGCGCGATCCGGCATGGGGCCCGGTGACCCGGTTCGCCCACCTGCCGATGGTGGTCGGCCCCGACCGCAAGAAGCTGTCGAAACGGCACGGGTCGGTGGCCATCCAGGAGTTCCGCCGTCAGGGGTTCCTCCCCGAGACGCTGCGCAACTACCTCGCGCTGTTGGGTTGGGCCTCCAGCGACGGTCGCGAGCGGCTGGACGACGCGGAGCTGATCGGCGAGTTCGACCTGGCCGGCGTGGGCCGTTCGCCGGCCGCCTTCGACGTCGACAAGCTCACGGCCTTCAACGGTGAGCGCATCCGGGAGCTCGAGGCGGACGACCTCGCCCACCGGCTGGTCCCGTTCCTCGACGGCACCCTCGGCGACGAGGTGATCCTCGACGGGCCCCCCACCGGCGACCAGCTCATCACGCTGCGGGGGCTCGTTCCCCTGATCCAGGAGCGCATGCAGCGACTGGACGAGGTGCAGCGCTACGCACCCGCCTTCCTGCGTGAGACGGTCGAGCTCGACCCGGACAGCGTGGCGAAGGTGTTCACCAAAGCCGGCTCGTACGAGGCGATCGAAGCCGCGCGTCGCGTCCTCGAGGACGTCGACTGGACCGTCGAGGGCATCGAGGAGGCGCTGCGTGCGCTGCCGGACGAGCTCGGTGTCGGGTTCGGCAAGGTGGCGCAGCCCGTGCGGGTCGCGGTCACCGGTTCCTCCGTCAGCCCGCCGCTGTTCGAGTCGCTCGAGCTGCTCGGGCGCGAACGCTCGCTGGCGCGCCTGGACGCGGCCGCGCCCGCCGCGCGCGAGGCACGCGACGACGCCTGAGCCCGGCGCGGACGGCCTGGGCCTGTGCGCCCCGGTTCCGGCGCCGCGCGTGCGGCATGCGGCCGGTCCGACCGCGCCTTTGCGCCGTGCATGTGGCGCCCGTACCCTTCGCGGTCGCGCGACGGCAGGTCCGGTCGTGGCTCGCGGGTGCGAACCGCGACACGCCGACCGTCGTCCGCCCACCTTTCGGGGGTGGTGTAATCGGTAACACGGCTGGTTCTGGTCCAGTTATTGAGGGTTCGAGTCCTTCCCCCCGAGCTGCTCGTCCCGCGCCCGGCGCGGGTCGACGACGGAGCGTCGGCGTCGCTACGCTCCGGCCTGCTTCACCCAGGTGAAGCATCTCGCCCCCGTCGTCTAGAGGCCTAGGACGCCGCCCTCTCAAGGCGGTAACGGCGGTTCAAATCCGCTCGGGGGTACGTTTTCCACAGGTTTTCCACAGCTACGAGAGGTCCTCGTCCGAGCTTGGGCGGGGGCCTTCCTCGTGGGTCGGGGTTGGCGCGGACCAGTCCTCCCCGTCCTGCGGTGCGCCGCGGCCCGCCAGCCGCTCCGGTGCGTATCGCCGCAACAGCATCACCGCGTGCTCGACCTTGTCCTCGAGCCGTTGTCCCGCCGGGTGCGAGGTGGACCAGAGCTCGAGGTTGTCCAGCCGGTTGTCGCAACGGTCGCCGTTGACGTGGTGGACCACCTCGTCGTCGTGGAGCGCCCGCCCGAGCGATCGAGCCATGACGAGTCGATGCTCGGCGATCAACGTTGCTCCCCTCGTCAGCATCCTCTCCTCGGGTGGGACCGGCACGATCCAGTAGCCGTGGACGTCGTGTCCCTCGCCGGTGACCATGCGGATCGGCTCCTCCGCTCGGACCTCGCCGGTGTTGAGCAGCCGGCGGTAGTGGGTGTTGCACAACCCTCGCGCGTAACGCTGTCGGTCGCAGTCCAGGACCTGGCACGGGCCCGCGGAGCGGAGCGGACGTGCGGCCTGGACGTCGCCCGTGGCACGCCAGCGCTGGTAGTGCGCGTGACACCAGCCACGGCTCTTGGCGGGCCGGTCGCACCCGTCGACGTCACAGCTGCGCTCGCGCATGCCGCGGACGGGCGTCCCCGTCCGTAACCAGCGCTTGTAGTGCATGGAGCACCAGCCCCGGGCGTAGTGACCGCGGTCGCAGTCCGGTTCCTGGCATGGGACCGGTCGCTCCCTGTCCGAGGGTCGTGGCTGCGCTGATCCCCCCTCCGCCGGTCGTGGCTGCTCTTGTCCGCCCTCCGCCGGTCGAGTGGCCGCTGTGGGTGCCACCGAGCCCGCCGGTCGCGCCACCGGTGGTGCCGCCGGTGGCGCCGCCGACGGTCGTGCCGCCGGCGGCACCGCCGCCCCCCCTGCGTCCCCGTATCGCCGTGCCCCTGGCCCTCGTGTCGGTTCCGTCACCTCGTCGGTCCTGTCCCGCCCCCGGGATCGGCCCGGAGGATGTCGCTCGACCTCCGGGGCGCCGTGTCGTGGCGCGAGGACAAGGTGCCAGCCGGGTGTGACACCCATGCGGTGGCCGGGTATCGGGAGGTGAACGGGCGTGCCGAGCGTTCACCTGCCGTTCGCCCGGGTGGTGGGTTGCCGGACAGCCGGCGTCCGTAGCGTCCTGAGCATCCGACAGACCCCCAAGCTCCCACAGGAGTCACCGCCTCATGCGCATGTTCACACGGAGCGTCGCCGCGATCGCGGCCCTCTCCCTCCTCGCCGCCGCGTGTGGTGGCGACGACACCGCAGGCGACCCGCTCGCGCAGTCCGAGCCCGCCGGCGACGAGACCGACGACACCGATGACGACGTCGAGGGCGAGGAGGAGGGTGCCGAGGACGAGCCCGGCGAGCTCGGCGACGACGCGGTCGGGGTCGACGAGGAGTCGGCCGACCTCCTGGGCGCCGGCGCGACCTTCATCACCCCGCTGATGCTCGAATGGATCCGCGACAACGAGCCCGGTATCAACGTCAACTACCAGTCCATCGGCTCGGGCGGTGGTATCGCGCAGTTCCTCGAGGAGACGGTCGACTTCGGGTCCAGCGAGCGCTACCTCACCGACGAGGAGGTGGCCGACGCCGAGGAGATCCGCGGCTGCGAGGCGATCCACATCCCCGATGCCTTCGGAGCCGTGGTCCCGGCCTACAACGACCCGGACCTCGACGCCGCTCTCGAGGCAGCCGGTCAGGACGCGATCGTGCTGGACGCCGACACGATCGCCGGGATCTACCTCACGGAGATCACGAGCTGGGACGACCCGGCGATCGCGGAGCTCAACCCGGACGTCGAGCTCCCCTCGACCGCGTTGATCCCGGTGCACCGCTCCGACGGCTCCGGGACCACCTACATCTTCACGACCTACCTCGACGACGAGAACGAGCAGTGGGCCGAGGAGATCGGGAACGGCAGCGAGGTCGACTGGCCGGCGGGCACGATCGGTGGCAACGGCAACGAGGGTGTCGCGGCGGAGACGCAGCAGCAGCCGGGAGCCGTGGGTTACCTCTCGATCGCCTACGCCATCGAGAACGACATCCCGATGGCCGCCGTCCTCAACGCCGACGGCAACGCGATCCACCCGAGCGTCGAGAGCGTCGCCGAGGGCCCGCAGACCATCCTCGACGACATCCCGGAAGACTTCCGTTACGACATCCTCGGTGTGGGTGGTGAGGGCTTCCCGATCGTGGGCACCCACTGGATCCTCGCCTGGGAGTGCGGCTACGAGGACGCCACGGCCGACGCGCTGAAGGACTTCCTGCGCTGGGCCGTCACGGATGGCGACGACCTGGCGGAGGACCTCTTGTACTCGCCGGTGGGTGGGGACTTCGAGGGACGCGTGCTGGACGAGATCGAACGGATCAACTCCGCGGAGTAGTGCCGACCCGGTGCACGTGCCGGGGCGGCCGTCCAGCGGCTCGCCCCGGCACCGCCGGCGTCGTCGGATCGACGAAGGTCACGAGACGAGAGGAGCTCCGCCGTTGAGCTCGACTAGCACCGCCTTCGCCCCTACGCATCGTGGTCTCCGGGGCAGCGCCCGCGGACGCCGTGCGGATCCGCTCTTCCGCGCGATGCTCGTCCTGGCCGCGTCCAGCGTCCTTCTCATCCTCGCCGCGATGATCGTGCGGACCAGCATCGAGGCCTCCCCGGTGTTCGCCTCCGAGGGCATCTTCGGGTTCGTCACCGGCCAGGAGTGGAGTGTCGGGACCTCGCGCAGCGAGGTGACCGGGACCTACGGCGCGTTCCCGTTCATCTACGGCACCCTGAAGATCTCCTTCATCGCGATCCTGCTGGCGGTGCCCACTTCGATCGGGATCGCCCTCTTCACCAACGAGGTCGCCCCCGCATGGCTGCGCAAGCCGTTGATCTACACGATCGACACGCTGGCCATGGTCCCGAGCGTCGTCTACGCGTTGGTCGGCCTCTACTTCTTCCGGGTCGTCTTCTGGGGCCCGATGGGTGAGCTGGTCGCCGGCTCGCCCCTGGGGGAGGCCACGACGTTCTTCGGGCCGCCGGTGCTGCTGGCCAGCTACTGGTCCGCGGCCAACATCCTCACGATCATGATCCTGCCGATCATCACGGCCATCTGCCGCGACGTGTTCGCGCAGGTCCCCGCCGACGAGCGCAACGCGGCGTTCGCGATGGGCGCGACGCGCTGGGAGGTGATGAGCCGGGTGATCGTGCCCCAGAGCTTCTCTGGCATCGTGGGCGGCACGATGCTCGGGCTCGGGCGGGCTCTCGGCGAGACGCTCGCGGTCGCGGTCCTGATCGGGTCGAGCCAGCGCTGGGCGCCGCAGCTGTTCTTCGGTGGCGACTCGATGACCGCGGTGATCGCCAACACCTTCGCCGACGCCCACCCCGAGGCCGTCTGGGCACTGCTCGCCATCGGGGTGACCCTGTTCTTCATCACGATGTCCGTGAACATCGCCGCTCGACTGATCGTCGCGCGGGTGAACCGCCGCGTCGGAGGGAGTGTCGTCGCATGAGCATCGGAACCACGACGCGGACCGAAGCCGACGACCTGGAGCCACGTAGCCTCCTCGAGGTCACGTCCAACGCCAGGCGCCGCGAACGGATCTCACGGATCATGTCCGTGGTGATGTTCGGCTGCGTGATGGCGGCCGTGGTGCCGCTGGTCCTGCTCCTCTGGCAGGTGGTGAGCAACGGCGCGACCGCGTTCGGCTGGGAGTTCATCACCCGGATCGAGCCCCTCTCCTACCGGGACCGGGGTGGCGGCTACCTCCACGGCATCGTCGGCACGCTCTACATGACCGGCATCGCCACGCTGCTGGCCGTGCCGCTCGGCATCGCCGCCGCCGTCTACCTCTCGGAGCGGCCGAACGGGCGGTACGCCTCGGTCGTCCGCTTCTTCACGGACGTCATGACCGGCGTGCCTTCGATCTTCGTCGGTCTGGCCGTCTACGCCTTGCTGGTGAGCGGAAGCGGAGGTTTCGGTCTCGGCTTCGGGACGCTCGCGGGCGCGACGTCCCTGGCCATCATCATGCTGCCGATCGTCGTGCGGTCCTCCGAGGAGATGTTGCGACTCGTACCCGCGGACCTGCGCGCCGCCAGCTACGGCCTGGGGGCCCGGGAGTGGCAGACGACGCTGCGGGTCACGCTCCCGGCGGCCGCACCCGGCCTGACCACCGGCGCGATCCTGGCCGTGGCGCGTGGTGCCGGCGAGACCGCCCCGTTGATCCTCACGGCACTGGGGGCGCGCCAGGTCGTCACGTCGCTCACCGGCGCACCGCAGAGCGACATCGGACTGTTGATGCTCGACGGCTTCACCCAGCCCTTCGACGCCGGCATCGAGCGGGCGTGGGCCGGCGGGCTGACGCTGATCCTGATCACCCTGCTGCTGTCGATCGGGGCGCGCATCGTCGCGAGCCGCCGCCAGATCTGACGGCCTCGCCACGGCGTTGGCGAGGGAGCACGAGGTCGCGGCGTGCGACAGGGAGCACGAGGCCTCGTCGCCATCTCGCGCATCTCGAACGGATCCCGATCCGACCGGGTTCTCGACCGGCGTGGACGCCGTCCGGGTCGCTCGGCTACCACGGCCGCGACCGCGGAGCGTCGGCGACCGCGCGGGTCGGCTCAGCCGAAGCGGCCGGTGATGTAGGCCTCGGTGCGCTCGTCGCCGGCGTCGGTGAAGATCTTCTCCGTGTCGTCGATCTCCACGAGCTCGCCGGTCCGCATACCCGTCGTGTCGTCGACGTCCACGGTGAAGAAGGCCGTGAGGTCGGAGACCCGCGCCGCCTGTTGCATGTTGTGGGTCACGATGACGATGGTGTAGTCGTCCTTCATGTCCTCCATGAGCTCCTCGATCCGCAGCGTGGCGATCGGGTCGAGGGCCGAGCAGGGCTCGTCCATGAGGATCACGTCCGGGTCGACGGCGATCGCCCGAGCGATGCAGAGGCGCTGTTGCTGCCCGCCGGACAGGGAGAGGCCGCTGTTGCCGAGCTTGTCCTTGACCTCGTCCCACAGAGCCGCCCGCCGAAGGCTGGCCTCGACCAGCCCGTCGAGGTCACCGTCGAAACCGTTGAGGCGCGGCCCGAACGCGACGTTGTCGTAGATCGACTTCGGGAACGGGTTGGGTTTCTGGAAGACCATCCCGATCCGCCGCCTGACCTCCACGGGATCGACGGCGTCGGCGTAGATGTCCTCGCCGTTGTAGTGGATGTGGCCCGATACGGCCGCGCTCGGGATGAGGTCGTTCATGCGGTTCAGCGCACGCAGCAGCGTGGACTTGCCACAACCGCTCGGGCCGATCAGCGCGGTGATCTCGTTGCGGGGTACCTCGAAGGAGACCCCGCGCACGGCGATGAAGTCGCCGTAGCGGACGGTCACGTCCTCGAGCGAGACGTGGACGGCGCCGTGCGGGTGGGCTCGTCGACCGACCTGGGTGACGACCGCAGGCCGGTGTCCCGGGGGGTCGACCGTCGTGGGGTCCGCCGTGTCGGTGCGCTGATCCATCGTGGCTCCGTGAGGTGCCGGCCGCGTGGCCGGACAGGCGTCGGTGGTCGCTGACAGCGCCCAGTCTCGCGGCGGCAGGTAACCGCCTGGTGAACGCCCGCTGGCCAGCCGCCGACCTTTGGACGGTCCTCGAGGACCGGGGGTGAGCCGCCGCTGCTCCCGAGCGGCCGCGCTCGGTGCCGGACGGCGGGGTTTCAGAGCTCCGGCAACCGCTCTCCCCGGTGGATCGCCAACATCGCCGACAGGGGTTCGATCCCGTCGACGTCCTTGTCCGGTCGGTAGTGCTTGACCCGGGCGAAGCGCAGTGCCACACCACCGGGGTAGCGCGTCGAGCGGACCAGGCCGTCGCAGGCGATCTCCACCACCAGGTCGGGCCGCACGCGGACGACGTGGCCCTCGCGGGCCGTCTCACGCTCCAGGAGCGCCTCGGTCTGCCATCGCAGCACCTCGTCCGTGAGCCCCTTGAAGGTCTTGCCCAGCATCACCAGCCCGTCGCCCTCGGATGCGGCCCCGGGCCCGTACCGGTCGTCCCGACAACCCAGGTGCAGGTTGGACAGCCAGCCGCGGCGACGTCCGGATCCCCATTCCGCCGCGAGCACGACCAGGTCGAGGGTGTGTACGGGCTTGATCTTGCGCCAACTGGCGCCGCGGCGGCCGGCCTCGTAGGGCGCCGACAGGTCCTTGACCATCGCGCCCTCGTGCCCGGACCGGAGCACCTCGGCCACGAAGGAGGTGGCTTCGGTGACGGAACCGGTGGCCACCGCTCGCGTCCGCAGAGCAGAGGGAACGACCGCCTCGAGGGCGCGCCGCCGTTGCGCCAGTGGTCGGTCGAGGAGATCGCCACCGTCGAGGTGGAGCACGTCGAAGAAACGCACCTCGAGCGGCACCTCGGCACGGACCTCCGCGAGCTCGCGTTCGCGGCCGAAGCGCTGCATCGTCTCCTGGAAGGGGCGCGGCCGCCCCCGACGGTCGAACGCGATCGCCTCCCCGTCCAGCACGATCGAGCGCACTGGAAGCGCCCGAGCGGCCTCCACGACCTCCGGAACGCGGTGCGTCACGTCGTGGAGCGTGCGGGTGACCACGAGCACGTGGTCGCCGTCGCGATGGACCTGGACGCGTGCACCGTCGAGCTTGGCCTCGACGAGCACGCGTTCACGACCTTCGAGCGCGGCGGCCACGTGCGGAGCGGTGGCAGCCAGCATCGGTTCGAGCGGGACGCCCACCCGGAGGCGTACCTCGTCCAGGGCGGCTGACCCGCCCTCGAGCGCCAGCCGGGCCGTGGCTCGCAGATCTCCGGTCAACATGGACGCGCGCCGCACGGCGACCTCGGGCACGTCGGCCGCTGCGGCGATGGCGGGGATCAGCAGCCCGGCGAGCGCGCCCTGACGCAGTTCACGCAGGACGAGTGCACGCAGCCACGCCTGCTCGTCCGAGGTGGCGCGAGCCAGGAGGTCGTGGAGGTGTCCGACGCGGGTGGTCCGTGAGCCGGTGCCGGCGGGGACGTCGGCGATCGCCTGCAGCGCCGTATCGACGTCGAGCAGGTGCAGCCGGCTCCGCTCGGCCGGCGGGACATCGACGCCGTGGACCGCGGCCGGCCCCAGATCGAGCCGGTCCTGACGTGGTTCACCGGCGAGGTAGGCGATGCCCACGTCACGTTCCGTGGCGTCGAGCTCCCGCACGGCGTCGGTGAGCAGCGCGATCTTGCGGGAGCGCGCACGGGTGTCGCCGACCTCCCTGGACACCGCCACCAGGCGGGCGAGCTCCATGCGACCCCCGGGTCCTCGACCGCCGTACCGTAGACCCTCCGCTACGAGGGCCCGGCGCATGGGTCAGGGCAGGAACAGGCAGCTGTCGCCGAACTCGTGCCAGCGGTAGGCCTCGCCGAGGGCCGCCTCGTAGGCCCGCCGTACGAGCCCGGCGCCCGCCACCGCCTCGAGCAGCAGCAGATGCGAAGCGTCGGGTCCGTGCCAGCCGGTGACGAGTCCGGTCACGAGACGCGCGGGACGGGACGGCCCGAGGACCAGGTCGGTCCAGCCGTCTCGAGCCACGACGCGACCCTCGGGGTCGAGGGCGCTCTCGAGCGCGCGGGTCACGGTGGTCCCGACGGCGACCACCCGGCCGCCGTGGGCGCGTGCGTGTGCCGCCAGCCGGGCCGTCGCCGCCGGCACGGCGAAACGCTCGGCAGGCGGTGCCTCGTCGCGTTCCAGCGACGAGACGCCTGTGTGCAGACGGACGGGGGCGACCGCCACCCCGCGGACCGCGAGGTCGGTGACCAGCTCGTGGGTGAACGGCCGGGCGGCGCTGACCATCTCCGCGCTGCCCGGCTCGCGACCGAAGACCGTCTGATGGGCGCGGAGCGGCCAGTGTCCCGCCAGGTGGCCGTAGCTCACGGGGCGACCCGTGCGCTCGAGGATCCGGTCGAGCGGCTCGTGACCCCTTGCCGCGCTCCGCCACAAGCGGGGCCGTCGTGACCGTCTCGGCGCCCCGACGACCACGGATGCGTGTGGCTCCAGCAGCCGTAGCTCCGTGCCGTCGCCGAGCGTGATCGTCTCGTCCCGTACGGCGTCGAGCATCGGACCGGTGCCGTCGGGACGTCGGAGCTCGATGAGCCAGGTGCCGTCCTCGGCGGGGTGCGGACCGGACAGGTGCACCGTGACCTCGCGACCGTCGGCCCGTCGGCCGTCCGTCGCAGAGGGGGACGTGGCGGAGGTGTTCACCACCACCAGGTCGCCGGGTTCCAGCCGGCTCGGGAGGTCCCGGAAACGCAGGTGGTGCATGCGAGCCGGCTCGGCGACGAGCAGCCTGACCTCGTCACGTCCGCCCCCGCGTGCCTCGGGAGGCTCCGTGGCCGAACGTTCGGGGTCGAGGTCGAAGCTCGGCCAGCGTGAGGTCGCTTCGGCCACGCCGGCCGCGCTCACGACGCGACCGCCGTGGTCGGCAGCTCGCTCGCGACGTACCGGCCGCTCGGCGGGCGTTCGTCGAGCAGCCACAGCAACGCGGGGACGACGCTGCCCGGTTCCGGACGGTCGGAGACGTCCTCGTCGGGGAACGCCGCCTGGTGCATCGTGGTCCGCATGTCGCCCGGGTCGAGACCGTAGAAGCGGACCTCGGGGTGCTCGGCCGCCGCCGTGGCGGTGATGGCGTCCAGAGCGGCCTTGCTGGCCGCGTAGGCCCCCCACCCCGCCGCGGCCTCGACGGCCACGTCCGAGGTCACGTTGACGGCCACCCCGGCACTCGATCGGAGGGCGGGCACGAGGGCGGACAGCAGCGCCGTGGGCGCCAGGGTGTTCACCTCCAGGACGTGCCGGAAGGCTCCGAGGTGGAGCCGCTCCAGGCGAGGTGGTGGGGAACCTCCGAGCACGCTGGCGTTGTTGATCAGCAGATCGAGACGCCCCGCGGATGCGACCTCGGCCACCAGCCGCTCCCGGTGTTCGGCGTCCGTGACGTCGCCGGGGACGGCCACCATGCGGTCGCCGGCGCCACCGGCCAACCTCGTCGCGGCCGAAGCCAGCG
>SKTG01000432.1 GCA_007118045.1 Nitriliruptoraceae bacterium | reverse complement strand
CTCACGGTCATGGGTGCTCCTGGTCCGGGCCGTGCGTACGACACGGCGTCGTGTACCCCGCGCGTCCGGGCGCGGTGTGTGGGGCGTCCGCGCCCTCGGCGCGGCTCTCTCGGGGTCCCCCAGCGGTGCCAGGGACCCACGGTTCTAGGTGTCGTCGCCGTAGCGACGACCGCGGACGGACTCGAGCGTGAGCTCGAGCGCGCCACGGGTCTCGAGGTAGGTGCGTTGCGCCACAGCGATCAGCAGGCAGTCCACGACCGTGAGCTGGGCCAGTCGGCTCGCCATCGCTCCCGACCGGAAGGTCGTCTCACGGGCAGCGGTCGTCAGCACGTGATCGACCACCTCGGTGATCGCCGAGCGAGGGAAGTTGGTGATGGCGACCGTGGTCGCCCCACGTTCGCGCGCCTGACCGAGCGGATCGACGGTGTCGCGGGTCGTACCGGTGTGGGACACGCCGACGGCCACGTCACCGGGCACCAGCACCGCCGCGGACGTCATCGCCAGGTGCGGGTCGGAGCACGCGTGGGCCAAGCGCCCGATGCGGCGCAGCTTCTGCTCGAGGTCGGCCGTGACCACGCCCGATGCACCGACACCGAACAGCTCGATGCGCGGGGCGGCGGCCACCGCGTCGGCCACGGCACCGAGCACCTCGAGATCGAGCTGCTCCGCCGTCTCCTCGATCGCCCTGGCGTCGGTGAAGGCGACCTTGGCCACCACCTGAGCCAGGTCGTCGTCGGGAGCGATGTCACCACCGACCTCCTGCTCCTGCCCCTGCGGCCGACGGCCGGACTCGACGGCGAGGCTCAACCGCAGCTGCCGGTAGCCGGTGAAGCCGACCGCGTGGCAGAACCGCACGACCGTGGTCTCCGAGGTGTCGCAGGCGGTCGCGAGTTCGGTGATGCTCAGGCGGGAGGCGCCGCCGGGGTCGGCCACGACGGCCTCGGCCACCCGACGCTCGGCGGGCGCGAGCGAGGGCATCAGCCCACGGATGTGGGCCGATGCGCCACCGCCCGTCCCGTCCCGCATCAGTACGACAGTCCGTGGCCGTACGGGTAGAGCTCGTCGCCGTCCTCGTCGAGGATCGTCACCGGCAACGTGCCGGTCGGCGACACCTCGTCGAACATGACCTCCACGGCCCCGGAGAGCGAGACCTCCCGGTTGCCGTAGGTGGTCACGTAGCTCTCGACGTCGGTGACGTGCCCGAGGTCGTAGGCGTCGCGCGTCGCGAGCACGACCACCTCGGTGCCCGTCGCCAGCAGATCCTCGATGAGCTCCTGCTGCGCGGCGTTCTGCCAGGCGCTGTGCGAGGTGACGACGACGAGGTCGCTGCCCTCGGCCTCGGCGACCGCGGCGGTCCGCTGGGCCTCGCTCGGTTGGAGCCCGGTCACCTGGCTCGTCGTCTCCAGCCCCCGGTCTGCGAGCTCGTCCGCCACGTGGCCGGGCTGCCCTTGGCTCGGTCCGACCACGAGCGTGTCGCCCTCGTCACCGGCGAGTGGCAGGACGTCGGCGTCGTTGCGGACCACGGTGGCCGCGTCGCGCGCGATCTCGTCGGCGACGGCGAGGTTCTCGTCCGTCCCGACCAGGTCGTCGATCGAGCCTGGGTCGGCGAACGGGTCGTCGAACAACCCGCGCTCGACCTTCATCTCGAGGATGCGGCGCACGGACTCCTTCAGGCGACGTTCCGTGATCTCGCCGTCCTCGACGGCGTCGAGCACGGCCTCGTACGCCACGTCCATCTCCGGCGGGTTGAGCAGCACGTCCGCGCCGGCCTTGAGCGCTTCGACGGGGACCTGATCGTCGCCCCACTCCTCGCGGACCCCGGCCATGCCGAGGCTGTCGGTGACGATGAGGCCCTCGTAGCCCATCTCCTCGCGCAGCAGGCCCGTCAGGACCTCCTCCGACAGCGTCGCGGGCAGGTCGGGGTCGATCGCCTCGACGATCATGTGCGCGGTCATGATCGCGTCCGGCTCCTCCTCGATCGCGTCCCGGAAGGGGGCGAGGTGGATCTCGTCGAGCGTCTGACGGTCGTAGGTGACGATCGGGAGGCCGTAGTGGCTGTCGACCTCGGTGTCACCGTGGCCGGGGAAGTGCTTCAGGGTCGCCGACACCTGTTCGTCCTGCATCGCGCCGATCGCGAGCGCGCCGAGGTCACCGACCAGGTCCGGCGACTCGCCGAAGGAGCGCACGCCGATGACGGGGTTCTCCGGGTTGGTGTTGACGTCGACCACGGGGGCGAAGTTGGTGTTCACGCCGGTCGCCCGCAGTTCCTGGCCGGTGATGCGCCACTGTTCGGCCGCGAGGTCCGTGTCGCGTGTGGCACCGAGCGCCATGTTGCCGGGGAAGACCGTGGCGGGCTCGAGCATCCGCGCGACGATGCCGCCCTCCTGATCGATCGAGAGCGACAGCGGGATGCCGCTGTCCTGCTCGAGAGCCGTCTCCTGGAGGCTGTTGCTCAGCTCGGCCATCTGCGCCGGGTGGTCGGTGTTCCCGGCCCAGGCGAAGTACAGGATGCCGCCGAGGTGGTACTTCTCGACGACCTCAGCCGGCGTGTCCACGCCGTAGTCGCCCTGGTTCTGCGACGCGTAGGTGTCGTCGTGCGCGTGTGCGCCGTAGGCGCGGGTCCAGAACAGCTGCCCCACGAGCTCCTCGACGCTCATGCGCGCGATCGTGCTCTCGATCAGGCCGCGCTCGGCGTGCGGGGGCGGGCCGTGGCGCTCACCGGCCCGCTCGTTGGCGTTCGAGCTACGTCGCTCGCCGTCGTCTGCGACAGCGGGCGCGGCGAGCGACAGGGCCAGCAGCATCGCGGCTGCGGTGGCCAACGTGCGTCGGGGTCTCATCGAGAGCTCCTCCTCGGGGTGGTGTGACGGTTGCGTGTGCTGCTCCGTGGGATGCGGGACAGGGGCCCGCTCGGTCGGCAGGGCCGTTTGGAGCTGGCCCGCTCGACGCGGTCCTCGACGCGGTCGCCGCCGCGCGCTGCCCTCACGACCGCCCGGTCTCGCGGGCCATCACGACGTCCGCGACGACGGGCCGGTGGTCGGACGCGTCCGTCTCGATCACGGACGCGGCGGTGACGTCCAGGTCCGGCGACGTGAGGACGTAGTCGATCCGGGCGTCGGCGTCCGGTGCCGGGAACGTGAAGCCGTCGCCGTCGCCGGCGAGCTGCCACGCGTCGTCGAACACCTCGAAGAGCGGACCGAGCTCCGGCGCGCCCGGCGGTGCGTTGAGATCGCCCATGAGCACGGCCGGCCCCGGGTCGGCCCCGATCACCTCGAGCATGTCCGCGACCTGCTCCTCCCGAACGAACGGATCACCGCGGAAGTCGAGATGGGTGTTGTAGACGTCCACCTCGACGCCGCGCACGTTCACCGTGACGTGCGGGAACCCCGGCATCGGCTCGGGTTGGGGGTCCTCGTCCTGGGTCGACAGTCGGGCGATCTCGTGGTTGGTGGCGTCCACGATGGGGTACTCGCTGAGCATCGCGAGGCCGTACTGCTGCGGCGGCAACCCTTCGTCGACCGGCTCGTAGGTGTAGATCGGCGCGAAGAAGACGTGCATGTCCAGCGTGTCGGCCAGCTCCTGCGCCTGATCGGCGAAGTCGCTGCGCTCACCCCAGGCCACGTCGACCTCCTGGAGGGCGATCACCTCCGCGCCGGAATCCGCGATCACCTCCGCCGTCCGGTCGAGATCACCCCACCCGTGGGCGATGTTGAAGCTCATCACCCGCAGGTCGACCGACAGACCCGGGGGTGACCCGGGTGCGGCGGCGCGGTCGTCGGGAACCGCCGCGGCGGCGAGCACCAGCAGTGGGACCAGCAGCGCGAACGTGAGCCGACGCGTGACGTGGGTCTGTCGCAACAGGCTTCCTCCCTTACGGAGCGCGTCCGCTCTCCCACGGAACGTGCTCGGACCACCGGGAAGGAAGTTACGTATCTCGGCCACGGATGGTCAAGGAGTTCCGGTCAGGACGTGGACTAGTCCAGTAGGACGCGCGCTGACAGCGCGTGGTCGTCCCTTCGGCGGGGCGCCGCTGGAGCGGATCTCCGGGGCTAGACCAGTACCGGGGTGGTATACGTAACCCGTCACCGCTGCGGCGGACCGGTCTCCGTGGCGACGTCGTCCGCAGGGAGGGGCCGATGGGAGCGGAGCTCACCGGGCGGGGGCAGCTCGTGCTGCCCGACCGGCAGCTGCCGGCGATCGGCAAGGGCGCCGCGCTCGAGGAGCTCCTCGAGGAGCTGATCGCCCACGCCGACCCGGAGACCGCCCTGCCACCGGAGCGGGCGATCGCGGAACACTTCGGGCTCGCCCGCATGACCGTCCGGGCCGCGATCGGGGCGCTGGTGGCCAAGGGGCTCGTGTACCGGGCGCACGGGCAGGGCACCTTCGTGGCGGAACCGCGCATCACCCAGCCGGCGGAGCTGACCTCGTTCAGCGAGGACATGCGCGCCCGTGGGCTGCGCCCGAGCTCCGTGCTGCTCATGCAGGAACGGCTGCCGGCACAGGGCGACCAGGCCCGAGCGCTCCAGCTGGCCGCGGGTCACGACGTGGTCCGCATCGAGCGCATCCGCTTCGGTGACGACGAGCCCGTGGCTCACGAACGCGCCCATCTGCCGGCGCAGCGGTTCCCGGGGCTGGAGACGCTCGACCTGGAGCAAGCGTCGCTCTACGACGTGCTGACCGAGCGCTACGGCTGCGCGATCGCCTACAGCGACCAGCGCATCGCGGCCGTGAGGCTGACGCGAGCGGAGGCGCACCTGCTCGGAACGGCGGCCGACGAGCCGGCGTTGCGCATCGAGCGGTGGACCTACGACACCGAGGACGTCCCCGTCGAGCACGTGCGCTCGCTCTACCGGGGCGACCGCTACCAGCTGCACACGCGCATGTACCGGGGACCGGCCGGGTCGGGCACGGGTGCCACCAGCCCCCACGCCTGAGCGCAGCGAGCCGTCATCCGTCCTCACGACGCAACGTGCGGCTGCGCCCGCGAAACTCCGCGATGCGCGCCTCGTCCGGCTCGCGGCGCCACACGGTCACGTCGGTGATGCCGCTGCGGCCGTACGCGACCCGTTCACGTGCCTCGGCGACCAGCAGTTCGCCCGCGGCGGCCGGTGCGAGGTAGTCGATCTCGGCCGTGGCGGCCACGGTGGTGGACCGGCCGCTGTTGCACGCGCAGGCGAACGCCGTGTCGGCCAGCGCGAAGACGAACCCGCCGTGGGCGATCTCGTGGCCGTTGAGCATCCACTCCTCGACCCGCATGGTGACCGTGGCGTGTCCGGGCCCGAGGGCCTCGAGCTGCATCCCGAGCTCCGCCGAGGCGCGGTCGTTCGCCAGCATCGACACCGCGGGGTCGGAAGCGTCGACCTCGTCTGCCACCTCGGACCTTTCATCCGTGCCCGACGCTAGCCCGCGTGCTCGCCCCCCGACCGACCTCGTGACGTGGACAGCGCGCGCTCGTCGCGATGGGGTGGTCGCTGGATGGGCCGGTCGGCCGTCGACGCCGGGGTGGGAGACCGACCCGTCACCCTCGCTTCAGTGACGAAGCTGCTCGATGCCGTCGAGGACGAGTTTCGAGGCCCCGTTCGATCTGGCCCGTGTGGCCGTAGCCCGAAGCCCCGAGCTCCTCGACCACCTCGATGAGGTACGGGAACCGGCTCGCCAGGGACGGGTCCGCCGTGGCGAGGTCAGCCGTCTCGCCTCGGCCTCTGCAGGGATGTCGGGGGGCAGCGTCTTCTCCTGGAGGGCGAAGCCGTAGACGTAGCTGTCCATCAGGTTGTACGCGTCGATGGCCGTGCGGACCGGCAGGCCCGGCTGCTCGCGCAGACGGTTGCTCCCTGTGGCAGAGCACACGCGCCGGCGCTCCGGCCCACGACGCGAACCCCGCGCCGGGGGCGACCGCTGGCGGCGTGGAGTGAGGGTGGTCGTCGCCGCCTCCGGTCCTGGCTGACGCTGCTCCACCCTGACGCCTCCGGCCTCGGTGCTGGCACCCGGAACCTCACCGAGGGCATCGGGGAGGCCGCGTCACTGGTCGACCCAACCATCGTCCCACGTACGAGACCGATCGTGGTTCCGCAGGTCGATGCCGTGATCGACGGCGGCCTTGAACGGCAACAGAACGTTGAGCCAGCCGGCGAGTACCTCTTCCCGATCCTCGCGTGCGAACCCCTGCGTCGTGAGCGTGAGGTCCGTGCCTCCGTCGTCCGGCTCGGCGAGCTCGAAGGTGACCTCGGCTCCGAAGTAGCGGATGGCGAAACGTGACTCCGGGTCCTCCTCGAGGATCGGCGAGGACTCACGGACACCGTTGATGAACTCGAAGTCGATCGAGCCATCGGTGGCGGGAGCTCGCTCAGCCCAGAACGACGCCCGCCCCTCGTCGGTGGTCAGAGCTCGATAGACCACCGACCGAGGGGACTCGAAGTGCACTCGCCATCGGATCGTGTCCCGATCCTGGAGCGGCATGACGGTGCTTCCTCGGGTCGCGTGCAGCTCGGCTCGATGTGGGTTCTGAGCGAACCTCCACCTGGCGACCATGGGCGTGGAGCTCGGTCGCAGGGTAGGGCGCGAGAGCATGGGTGCGTCCCGAGGGCTCGGCCTCCACGCGATCACGGCGGCGCCCGCGGGTCCGGGTCGGCAGCGCGGAAGGTCGAAGCACTGCCAGACCACGGCCTCGGGTCCCGTCGTCTACAGCCGGCGGGTCGTACGGAAGCTCCGCGCGTACAGGCCGGTGCCGTCGAGGACGGAGGCGCCCCGGTAGTCGCCCATCGTCGGTCCGTCGATGGACCGCCGTGACGAGATGAAGCGGTAGCGGCCGGCGTCGTCGCGCCCGAGGTACATCCCGACGTGGTCGATGCGCCCGTCGGGGTCGGGGGTCGCGTCGAAGAACACGAGGTCACCGGGTTGCAGGCGTTCGAGGTCCGTGACCTGCGTACCGCGGTTCGGCTCGGGCACCACGCCCGGTGCCTCGTTCGCCTGCTGCATCGAGCTGCGGGGCAACGATGCGCCGCCGTCGGGAGACCGGGTCATCGGGATCCCGAAGCGCACGCCCCAGAGCAGCCGCATGAAGCCGGAACAGTCCACGCTGCGGTAGCGGTCGGGACGCGGCGCGACGATCGAGCTGCCGTAGGTCGCGGGCACGCCCTGGAAATCGTGCCAGTCCGAGCCCACCGGTCGCGATCCGTCCGGCTGGAGCGGGCCGTACGAAGCATCGCCGGCGAGTAGCACACCCGCGGGCGTGTAGGTGTCGGGTGCACCGGTGAGGTACTCCATCGCGGTGGCGAGCACGTCCGGGGACCGGTCCGCGCGCGCGTGCGCGAGCCAGGCCGTGTCGACCCGTCCGTCGAAGGGTGCGGGCAGGACGCGCACCCACGTGCCGGAGGTGACGCCGTGGCTCGCGGTCGCCTCGTCGAAGCGTCGAGCCGGTCCCGCGAGGGCGACCGTGCGTGCCCCGTCGGTGAAGGTGGCGAGCCAGACGCCCTGTGCGTCCTCCACGATCGTCCGGTTCGGCCCGGACACCCGACGCAGGCGCAGCTCACCGACCCGTCCCTCGGCGGGCGACGCGAGCCGTTCGAGGTAGCTCATCAGCATGGTCGCCATCTGGGCCCGGGTGAGGCTGGCGTTCGGACGGTAGGTGCCGTCGGCGAAGCCGCGCGCGAGCCCGGCGCCGGCGACCCGCCGGATGTTGGTCTCGTGCACCGTCCCGACGACGTCGGGGAAACCTGGACCGGCCGGCAGCGCACTGCCGTGCACGCGCTCGTGGGCGCGTGCGACCATCGAGGCGAACTGGGCACGGTCGACGTCACGGTCCGGTGAGAAGGTCTGCGCCGACGTGCCCGAGACGATCCGGGCGTTGCCGAGCGCCCCGATCGCGTTCCGGGCGACGTGCCGCTCCCCGACGTCGGCGAAGCCGTGTGGCGCCTCCGGGATCGTGTGGCCGGCGTGCCCGAGCAGGCGGTGCAGCACCATCGCGAACTGACCGCGGGTCGCAGTGGCGTCCGGCCGGAACACCCCGTCGCCGGTTCCCTGCACGAGGCCGAGCGCATGCAGGCACGTGATGGCGGCGAGGTGCGGGTTCCCGGGTCCGACGTCACGGAAGACCGTCGGGTCGCTCGTGGCCGGGCACCGGCCCTCCGCGGACGCCGCCGGTAGCCCGGCCGTGCCGACGAGCATGGTCGCTGCGCACGCCAGCACGACGAGCAGCGCCGCGAAGGAACGCTTCGCCGACCTGCAACCGATCACCCAGCACCCTCTCGTCACCCACGGTAGGTGTCGACGCGCACGGCCCGACCTTGAGTCGGCCCGTCGTGGGTGTGCTGGGGTCGCTCGACCACGACGTGACGACACGGCGTTCGACCGAGGGGTCGGGCGGCGCGGCGCAGAGCGAACGGGGCCGCCCGGCGCGAGCCTTCGTGGCCGGCGTACCCGCGGAACGGACCGACCGGCCCGGAGCGCTACGTCGGGTCGTCTTCGGTGCCGTCGGTGCGGGTACTCGCTCGAGACCGTGGCCACGACCGGCGCGCGCTCCGTCGGCTACATCTCCTCGTGGACGTCGGGATCGCCTCCGAACAACCGTCCGTCTGGCCGCCCCAGAGCGGTGATGTCCGCCACCTCCTCGTCCGTGAGCTCGAGATCGAAGACATCGAGGTTCTCGCGTTGGCGCCCAGGGTCGGCGGACTTGGGGATCGGCACCGAACCGAGCTGGACGTGCCACCGCAGGACGACCTGGGCCGGAGTCACCCCCAACCGGGTCGCCGCGGCCCGCACCACGGGTTCGTCGAACGGCGCGCTGCCCTTCCCGAGCGGGCTCCACGCCTCGGTAACGATGGCGTGCTCACGGTGGAACGCCCGCAGCCCCACCTGCGGGAAGTAGGGGTGCATCTCGACCTGGTTCACGGCCGGCAGCACGCCGGTGGCGTCGGCGATCCGCTCGATGTGTTCCTCGGTGAAGTTCGACGTACCGATCGCACGTGCTCGGCCCTCGCGATGCAGTCGCACCATCGCGCGCCAGGTGTCCACGAACCTGCCGACGCTCGGGTTGGGCCAGTGGATCAGGTACAGGTCGATGACATCGCTGCCGAGCCTCCGGCACGACGCCTCGAACGACCTGAGGGTCGCGTCGTAACCGTGATCACGACCGGGCAGCTTCGTCGTGACGATCACCTCGGACCGGTCGACGCCCGAGTCGTCGACGCCGCGTCCCACGGCCTCCTCGTTCCGGTAGTTCACAGCGGTGTCGATCAGCCGGTAGCCAGCCTGCAACGCCTCGGTGACCGCCCGAACGGCTTGTCGACCTCGCAACGGGTAGGTGCCGAACCCGATCGCCGGTAGGTCGACACTCTCACGTTGGCTCGTCATGAACCTCTCCCTGGCGCACTCGGCACATCCCGCCGCACCACCCTGGCATATGAGCCGTTCCCGGATTCACAGCGCCTTGAACGCCTCGAACGGCTGCTGGCACGCGTTGCAGTACCGCACGTCCCGGCACGGCGTCGGCCCGAACGCCGAGTCCATGGTCGTGTCCTCGGAGCTGCAGTACGGGCACGGCCGGGGCGTCGACGAGGCCGGTGGTCTCGAGGGTGTCGAGGGTGTCGAGGCCAAGGGCAGCATCCGGCCGCCCTCCGACGGGGCGACGGCACCACGGATCGGACCGCCGGGCGGCGTGATGCCGAACTCGCGCAACGCCTCGCGACCCCGTTGATCGATGCGATCCGGCGTCCACGGCGGGTCGAACCGGAAGCGCACGGTGACGGAGGTCACCCCGTCGAGGGCACCCACCACCCCGACGACGTCGCGCTCGATCATCTCCGTGGCGGGGCATCCGGAGAAGGTCGGAAGCAGCTCGACGACGACGTCGCCGTCCTCCCCGACCGCGAGGTCGTGGACCATGCCGAGCATGCCGATGGTCACGGGCGGCAGCTCGGGGTCCGGCACCGACTCGACGGCGGCACGCACCACGGCGGACTCGACGCCCGGATCGGCGACGGGGTCGACGGTTCGCTCCTGCGCGCTCATCGGGTCACCACCTCGCGCCGGGGTGGGCGCGGTACAGGGCGGTCATCTCCGGCCAGACGTCCTCGGTGAAGTCGGCGGTGTGGTGGCCTCGACGCCCACCGGCGGCTCGCTCCGGGACCGCGGCTTCGTCGCCGGGGACGAGGTCGTCGAAACCGACCGCGGTCAGCATCGGCGCCGCCCCCTCGAGCCAGCGTTCCCGCAGGTCCTGATGCCCGACCGGGAGCAGGCCTCTCGCGACGGCCTCCTGTTCCCCGGGCACCGGCTCGAACAGCCCGAGGGCCTCCGGTAGGGCATCGGCCAGGCCGGCACGGAGCCGGGACCGCGGTTCGTCGCCCCCCCGGGCGAGTCGCTCGTACCAGTGGTCGGCGTGCTCGAGGTGGTAGCGCAGCTCGTGCAGCAGCTTGACGGCGAGCGCGGCGACCTCGGCGTCGCTGGAGTCGCGCAGCGCCGTGAGCCGGACCGCGTCGACGTGCTCCGTGATCCAGTGGCGCGCGAGGGTGTAGCCGAAGTCGCGTGGCGGCCGCTCGCACAGGATGGCGTGGCGGTACTGATGCGGTTCGCGTCCCAGACCGATCGCGTCGACACCCGTGCGCAGGTCACCGTCGTGGTCCTCGGCGAGGATCAGCTGGTAGAACAGGTCGGCGTGGTTGATACCACCCTGGGCGATCGTGGAGAAGGCCAGGTCCTCCTCCAGCGAGGGCGCCACACCGGTCCAGTGCGAGGCGCGGTGCCCGTTGATCAGGGCGTCGTCGCCGATCGCGAGCAGCACCCGGGCGCGTGGGGTGTCGAGGTTCGGCAGCACGGCGCCGCTGGCGGTCCGGGTGGTCACGCGGCACCCCCGTGGCGGGTGGGGGTGGGCCGCTGGCGCAGCTCACCGCGGCCGCGCGCATCCGCGGCCTCACGGGCCGCCTCACGCTTCTCGCGGAACCCTGAGTAGCCGGACTGCAGCCGGTAACTGATGTCCACCTTGCGCTCGAGCAGCGTGGGGTCCTCGAGCCGGTGGAACTGATCGGAGCGCACGACGGCGTAGTCGACGCCCTCGCCGTGGCGGAAGTGGGTCTCGCGGGCGAGGAGCAGCGCCGACTCCTCGTCGGCGGCGTGCAGCACACCGACGTGCTCGAGAGGGGCGTCCCACTTGCGACGGCCGAAGACCTCCCAGGTGGCCATCGTGTGCTCCTTCGCCGATGGGTGGCGTGCTCGACGTGTGGCGTGCTCGTGGTCGTCGGGTCGTGCTCGTGTCATGGTCCGTGCCGCCGCCGACCTCGCGGTTCAGGCGGCGGCCGGCACGTCGTCGCCGAGCACGATGTCGTGGATCCAGGCGTGGTTGCGGTGCATCAGCTGGCGCCAGTACAGCCGGGAGGCGGTCGCCTCGGTGGGCTCGCCCTTGACCACCTCGGCGAGGCGGTCCCAGTCGGGTTCGGTGTACGTCCACGACTTCGTGGCCGCGTCGTAGGCGAGCGCGGGGTCCGGTGTCTCGATGCCCATGTCCCAAAGCTTGGGCACGTATGTGCTGATCCACTCCTGTCGGGACTGCTCGTTGGTCCGCGATTTCACGCCCCACTTGATCATGGGGTCCTTCTCGGCCGGCACCGCGGTGCCGAAGAAGTGCATGATCGGCTCCCACCAGCGATCGACCGCCTCCTGGAGCATCTCGAACTGTTCGTCGGTCCCGGCCGCGAGCGCGAGCATGATGTCCTCGCCGTGGCGGTAGTGCAGCGACTCCTCGGCGACGACCCGACGCATGACCCGCACGTACGGGGCGTAGGAGGTCTCGAGCAGGGCCCGCTGGGTCACGATCGCGGCCCCGTCCACCAGGAACCCGATGCAGGCGACGTCGCCCCAGCTGTGGGTCGGGTAGTGGAAGACGTTGTGGAACCGTCCCTTGCCGGAGATCAGATCCTCGTACATCGCCTTGCGCGGTCGACCGAGCGATTCCGCGACCCGGTAGATCAGGTGGGCGTGCCCCACCTCGTCCTGGACCTTGGCGGCCAACGACCGCTTGCGCTTGAGCGTCGGCGCCCGCGCGATCCACTCCCGTTCGGGCAGGGCCCCCATGATCTCCGAGTTGGCGTGCATCTCGATGAACTTGACGTTGAGGGTCCGGTAGGTGTCCGGCATCCAGTCGCCGGCCTCGACCTTGTGCCCCTCCGCGAGCGCGGCGAGGAACTCCTCCTCGCGGACGGCGTCACCGGTCGACCCGTGCTCGGGTGCGGCGGCTTCGGGTGTGGCGCTCATCGGTGTGCTCCCGGTGGGGGCGTCGCGGACTGATCGGTTGCCCTGGACGCGCACACCGCGTCCTCGAGCAGGGTCCTCCTCGAGGCGTATCCTCGACGGCTTCCCGGGTCCGCGTGGCGATCCCGGGACACGACGTTACCGCGGCCGCCTCAACCGACCGAACGTTCGGTCTGCAGCGTACGGAGGGGCGCGTAGCGCGTCAACGGTCCGAACACCCCCAGACCGCGCCATCCCGGCCGTGATCGCTACTGGTTGCCACCGCATGTGGTGGGAACCGTCGCCGAGAGCCCCATCGCACGGCCACGGAGCTGCGGCCGGGCGCACACAAACCACCGCAAGCGGTGGCAACCGTCGCCGACCACCCCTCGACCAGCTCCGCAGCCGCGACCCGGCGCCGGCAACCACCGGAAGCGGTGGCAACCGGTTCGCCGCGGTCCGAGCGGAAGGTCAGTCCCCGTCCTCGACCGGCGCGTG
>SKTG01000356.1 GCA_007118045.1 Nitriliruptoraceae bacterium | reverse complement strand
GACCCTCGGATGCCTGGTGGCAGCCCGCTCATCTCGGCGGCACCGCGCCCACCCCGGAGGAGGCGGAGGCCCGCGCCCGAGCCGACGCCGAGCGCCGACGAGAAGCCGCTCGACCGACGGAGCCGCGCGCTGCCGACACCGAGCGCCGACCGGCGGCCGGTCCTCCGGGCGACCCGGACGCGACCGACGCCGATCGCCACGGCTGACCCCGTTGGGGACCCTGGTTCCGATCACCGAGCCCTCGGATCCGCGCCTCGGGGACTACAGCGCGCTGACCGACGCCGCCCTGCGCAAGCGCTACGAGCGCGAGCGCGGCGTCCTGATCGCCGAGGGCCCGAACCCCGTGCACGAGCTGATCGCCTCGCCCTACCCGGTGCGGTCGCTGCTACTCACCGACGAGCGTGTCGCGACCTCGCGCCACCTCGTCGATGCCGTCGACGTGCCGGTGTACGTGGTCGAGCGCGACCTGCTGTACGAGGTCGTGCGGTTCAGGCTCCATCAGGGCGTCCTGGGCTGTGGGGGACGCCTCCCGCCCACGCCGTTGGAGTCGCTGCTGGACGTCGCCCGCCGCCTGGTCGTGCTCGAGGGGCTCAACGACCACGAGAACCTCGGCACGTTGTTCCGTTCCGCACGGGCACTGGGCATGGACGCGGTGGTGCTGGGGCCGGGCTGCGCCGACCCCCTCTACCGCCGCAGCGTGCGCGTCTCGATGGGTCACGTCCTGCACGTGCCGCACGGGCGGGTCGGCGATCTCAGCGCCGGCCTGGACCGCGTCGCCGAGGCGGGGTTCACGATCGTGGGGCTGACACCCGACCCGGTGGCACCGCCGCTCGACGAGCTCGACCTGGCCGACGTCGATCGGGTGGCCGTCCTGCTCGGCGCCGAGGGGCCGGGGCTGAGCGAGACGGCGCTGCGTGGAGCGCGGGTCACGGCCCGCATCCCGATGCACGGGGGTGTGGACTCGCTCAACGTGGCGGCGGCCGGTGCCATCGCCTTCCACCGTGTCGGCCCGGGGGTCCGCAGGGGGTGAGTGGTCGCGGCCGGACGTCCGGGACCTCGTCGCGCTACCGTCGGCACCGCACGCCCCAGCAGCGGGGTCGCATCGCCACCGCGTATCCGCTGTCGCCGTGTGGCGCCGACGTCCCGGAACGAGGCCACGTGACCGTCACCGAGCTCCTCGGCTACGCGGGTGTGCTGCTCGCCCTGCTCGCCGTACAGCTGGTGTTGGTGCAGCTGACCCACGTGACCCGCAACGCCTGGCGCCGGTTGCGCGGTCGTCCGCCCGTCGACACGGACCCGAAGGTCGATCCCCTCACGTGGGGTCGGCTCACGCGACGGGGACGTCGCGACGACCTCGCGGCGTGGGAGCCGGTCGGCGACCCCGACCGGTTCCTGCGGTCGCGCCGGCGCTCGCGCCCGCCGGACGAGTGACCGGTTGCCGCCGGGTCAGCCGAACACCGCGGCCGGCAGGTCGGCCACGTCGGTGACCGTGTGCTCCTCGCCGTTCGCGGTGACGGTCACGGCGTAACGGCGCTCGACCAGGTCGACGCGCAGGCGTGCCGTCTCGCCGTCGGCCTCCCAGCGCATCGCGATCACGCCCTCGTCGTGACCCTCCTCGAGCAGCTCCCACGCGCCGGCGAACGCCGGATGCGTGTTGCGCAACCGCAGCAGGGTGAGCAGCCGCTGCACGACGGGTCGGTTGAGCGCCCGGTCGATCTCCTCCGGCGTGAAGTGGTGCCGGTTGATGTCCCGTCCGACGTTGGTCCGGTGCAGCAACTCGATGTCGTTGTGACCGGCCAACAGGCCCACGTAGTAGATCTGGGGCACACCCGGCAGCCACAGCTGGACGAGGCGGGCGATGAGGTAGGCCTCGTCGGCGGCGCCCAGCGCATCGAAGAACGTGCAGTTGACCTGGTAGAGGTCGACGTTGGAGGCGGCGGCACCGGTGGCCAGTCGCGAGGTCCCGTGGCTCGACTCGTGGATGCCCTCGACCAGCTCGTCGATCTCGGCCGCGTCCAGCAGCCCGAGATGGTGCGCATCGAAGGTGTCCGGCCCCACGTCGATCACCCCGATGCCGTCGTGGGTGTCGAGCACCGTCACGGCGTTGTGCGGGCGCACCTCGCACCAGTGCCGGAGCCGTTCCGCGTTGCCGGTGAACAGCGCGTGGAGCACCAGCGGCGGCAGTGCGAAGTCGTACACGTAGTCGACCCGACGGGCGATCTCGACCTGCTTCTCCCAGTAGCTGTGCACCTCGACCAGGATCTCGATGCCGCGGTCGTGGGCCCGAGCGGTGAGCTCGTCGATGAACGCGAAGGTCTCCTCGGTCATGAACGACGAGGTGCCGGGTGTCTTGATCGCGTAGCCGACGGCGTCGAGGCGCACCACCTCGATGTGGTGCATCGCGAACCGGTCCAGGATGGAATCGAGGTAGGCGCGCCCTGCGGCCGAGCGCACGTCGATGTCGATCTGCTCCGAGGTGAACGTGGTCCACACGATGCGCTTGTTGCGGTCGCCCAGCGTGACGGGGGTCAGCGGGAGCCCGGGGCGAGGCCGGTACAGCCTGGTCAGCGCCGCCTCGTCGGCACCGTCCGGGAAGACCCGATCGAGCGTGAGGAAGAGGGACGCGTGCTCGGAGGCCTCGCCGTCCGCCAGGAAGTCCAGGAACTCGGGCGAGCGCGACGAGACGTGGTTGACGATCAGGTCGGCCATGATCGGCCGCTCCGCCCCGAGGCGCTCCACGTCCTCCCAGGTCCCGAGGCGTGGGTCCACCTCGCGGTGGTCGATCGGGTCGAACCCGGCGTCCGCGCCGTCGATCGGGTCGAAGAACGGCAGCAGGTGGACGCCCCCGAACGCGTCCGCGAGGCGGCCGGTGACCAGCTCGCGCAGGCCGGCGAGGTCGCCAGCGAGCCGATCCGCGTAGGTGATCAGCTGCACCTGGTTGCGCACGTTGGTTCCTGATGGGCGGAAGCCGGCAGGATAGGCGGCCGGCTGGCGATGTCGGCAGCACCGAGCGATCCGCCGGCGCCACCGGTCACGCTCGTCGCGGCCGAAGCCAGCGCCTGCGGGCGCGCGGGCCTCACTAGCCTCGCCACATCCGCCGTCGGAGGAGCCCGCGTGCCGACCACCATCGACGTCCGCTTCTACGAGCTCGATCCGTACGGCCACGTCAACCACGGCGTCTACCTCAACTACTTCGAGGTGGCACGTATCGAGCTGCTCGACGCGATCGGGTTCGGACTGCCGAGGCTGCAGCAGCTCGGCTACCACCTGCTGGTCGTTGAGGCGACGGTGCGGTTCCGCGCACCCGCCACCGCCGGCGACCGACTGGTGATCCACAGCGACCTGGTCGACCTGCGGCGGGCGTCCGCCGTGTGGCACCAGCGGGCGCTGCGCGACGAGGTCCTCGTGGCCGAGAACGAGGTCCGCTCGGCGATCACCGATCGCGACGGCCGACCGTGCAAGGCACCGCCCGAACTGATGGCCGCCCTCGAGCAGCTCGCGGCCCTCGAGCCCGGATGAGCCAGCCGGCGAGCCCGGGTGAG
>SKTG01000494.1 GCA_007118045.1 Nitriliruptoraceae bacterium | reverse complement strand
CGCCTTGTCCAGCGGCTTCAGCTTGCGCTCGAGCTTGGGCACCTCGCCCTTCTTGAGCTTGCGTGGCAGCTTGGTGATGCGTACCTGCAGCTTGGGCAACGGGACCTCGTCCTCGCCGTCACCGACGAGCAGGGTGGTGACGGGGACGTCCCCAGCCGCCCGGGACAGCCGCTTGCGCTCCTTGGCCAGCAGCCCCTTGACGCGCTGACGCGCACCCTCGCCGACCAGCACGATCCCGCATCGGCCGACCACACGGTGGACCATGTCCTGCTTGGCGTTGACGGCGACCGCCGGGTTGACGAACCACTGGCCGCGCAGCTGCTGGAGCACGGCTGCCGCCGCGCCGGCGTGTCCCTCGATCGCGGCGTACTGCGCCTTCTGCGCGCGTCGGTTGAACACGATCAGACCGCCGAGCACGGCGAACAGCAGCCCGAAGAGCACCATCGCGCCCTCGGTGAACACCGGCGAGAGCAGCCCGGCGCCGAGCCCGAGCAGCAGACCGGCCAGGGCACCGAGCGAGACGTAGAGCGTGAACCGGCTGTCGACCTGGCGTAGCTGTCCCCACGCCTGCCGCAGCTGACTGAACTTCTCCTTCACGGTGTCCTCCTGGGTGCCACCGGCCCACGGGTGACGGGTGGGCGTCAGCGCTTGGCGTGGAAGCGGTTCTGGGTCTTCTCGAGCCCGTCGGCGACCAGACCGACGACGGCCTCGGCGACGTCCTGCAGCGCCTCGATCATGGCATCGCGTTCGGCAGGAGCGAAACGGCGCAACACGAAGTCCTTGGGGGCCATGCGTCCCGGCGGACGGCCCACGCCGATGCGCACACGCAGGTAGTCGGTGGTGCCCAGTGCCCGGTCGATGTCGCGCAGGCCCCGGTGGCCCGCGTTGCCGCCACCGCGCTTGACCCGGAGGTCGCCGGGCTCGACGTCGAGGTCGTCGTGACAGACGATGAGCCGCGCCGGCGGGATCCGGTACCAGGCGGCCACGGCCTGCACCGGATCGCCGGACCGGTTCATGTAGGACGTCGGGACCGCGAGCACGAGCCGCTCGCCCTCGAGCGTCACCTCGGCCACCTCGCAGCGGACCCGCTTGTTGCGTCGCAGCTGCGTGCCCGCGGCGTCGGCGAGCAGGTGCACGGCCGCGGCACCGATGTTGTGCCGGGTCCCGGCGTACTGCTCCCCCGGGTTGCCGAGCCCGACCACCAGCCAGCGGTCGTCAGACACGGCATCCTCCTACTCGTTCCGGGTGTGCCGACGGAACCCGTCCGCCGGCCCCTGGGCGCGACCAGCCCTCGCCGACCGGCCCTCGCCGGTCGAGCCTGATCGAGCCTGGTCGGTCAGCCCTCGTCGTGCTCGGCGGGACCGGGACCCGCCTCGAAGTCGTCGGTGTCCTCACCGATGACCTCCGGCTCCTCGGCCTCGACACCGGCGTCCTCCTCGAGGGCCTCGAGCTCCTCCTCGGACATCGGGGCGTTGACGGTGATGACCGTGCGCTCCGGCTCGATGTCGAACTCGGCACCTTCGGGCAGCTGGTCGACGAGGTCCTCGACGCGCAGGACGTCGTCGATGGTCAGCTCGGCCACCGAGAGCTCGAAGTAGTTCGGCACGTCGAGGGGCTTCACGAGGATCGGGACCGTGTACAGGATGTGGTTGAGCACACCGCCGTCGTCGCCGAACTCCTCCTCACCGGTGAGATGGACCGGGATCTCGACCATGATCGGCGAGTCGCGGTCGACGGCGAGGAAGTCGACGTGCGTGGTCTGCTGCTTGACCGGGTGCCGCTGCATGTCCCGGGCGATCGTCAGGTGGGTCTCACCGTCGAGCTCGAGCCGGATCAGCGCGTTGCTCCCCGCTTCGGTGTGCAGGGCGTGGTAGAGGTTCAGGGCGTCCACGTGGACCGGGGTGGGGTCCACCTGGTAGCCGTACATGATGCCCGGCACGCGCCCCTCCTTGCGGAGGCGGCCGGCGGCGCCCTTGCCGAGGCCGGCGCGGCTCTCGGCGTGCAGTCGAACCTGGTCTGCCATGATGTGGTGCTCCTGGGAGAAGGACCCCGTCGCGGGTCGGTCACCGTCGTGCGGCGGCGAGATGTCACGCGGGGTGCGTGCGGTCGTCCTCGGGGCCACCGGGGTGGCGTGGACACGTGACCGGACACGCGCACGGCCCGCGTGATCGCGGGCCGTTCCCGGGAGGGTACCGGGCCGCCGAGCACCCGGGCAAGCGCCGTCGGATCGGGGTCAGACGTTCTCGCCCTGGAAGATCTCCGAGACGGACTGGTCCTCGAAGACGGCTCGCAAGGCCGAGGCCAGGATCGGTGCGATCGAGAGCACCACCAGCTTCTCGCTCCGCCGCTCGGCCGGGACCGGGATCGTGTTGGTCACCACGACCTTCTCGATCGGTGAGTTCTCCAGCCGCTCGGCGGCCGGACCGGAGAACAGCGGGTGGGTGGCCAGCGCGATGACCCTGGACGCACCCCGTTCGATGAGCAGCTCGGCCGCACCGCAGATGGTCCCGGCCGTGTCGATCATGTCGTCCACGAGGATCGCGGTCCGGCCCTCCACGTCACCGATGACGTCGAGCGAGACGGAGACGTTCTGCCGGGCCGGGTCACGGCGCTTGTGCAGGATCGCGATCGAGGCACCGACGTGGCCGGCGAACTTCTCGGTCAGGCGGACGCGCCCCGCGTCCGGCGAGACGATGACCCGGTCCTCGGCCTCCGTGTTCTTGCGGACCCAGTCGACGAGCAGTGGCAGCGCGGTCAGAGCGTCGAAGGGGTCGTGGTAGAAGCCCTGGATCTGGCCCGTGTGCAGGTCGACCGACATGATCCGGTCCACACCCACCGACTCGTACATGTCGGCGATCATGCGGGCCGCGATCGCCTCGCGGGCGCGGGCCTTCTTGTCCGAGCGCGAGTAGCCGTAGTAGGGGATGACCGCCACGGTCCGCTTGGCCGACGCCCGCTTCAGGGCGTCCAGCATGATGCACTGCTCGACGATGAAGTCGTTCACGCTCATGCCGCCGGGGATCGACACGTGCGATTGCATGACGAACACGTCCGCTCCCCGGACGGACTCCGCGAAGCGGGCGTAGAGCTCACCGTTGGCGAACTGCGCCAACTGCACCTCGCCGAGACGCATGCCGAGATGATCGGCGACCTCGCGCGACAGCTCCGGGTAGGCCGACCCGGAGAAGATCATCATCCGCTTCTTGGTGACGACTTCCATCGGTTCCCCGGCGTCGCGGCAGCTGAGGTCGGGACGGTAGCCGGCGGCCGGGAGGGACGCACCGGGCGCTAGTCCGGTCGGATGTCGGGCCTCGTCCCCCGGAGCCAGACCTCGCTCGCGGTGGCGGCGAGCTCACCGCTGCGCAGCAGCTCGGCCGCGATCTCCAGATCCGAGGACAGCTCGCGGTCCTCGAGGCCGGTCGGCAGCTCGGCCCGGGCGCGTTCGAACATCGACCGGCCCTGCTCCGTCGGCGGCGCCAGCCCGGCGAGCCGCAGGGCCCGTACGGCGGTCACCAGCTCGACGGCCAGCACCGTCACGTAGTGCTCGACCGTGCG
>SKTG01000085.1 GCA_007118045.1 Nitriliruptoraceae bacterium | reverse complement strand
TGCGTGGAGCCGAGCCCGCGCCGCTTCCGCCTCCCGCTGCGCGGCGACAGCGTCCCGTTCGCGGCCCAGCAGGCGGAGGAGCTCGGCCCGGTGACGCTGGCAGGCCTCGAGGTTGAGGTCGTTGCCGAGGTCGGTCAGCAACGCGAGTTCCCCGTCGCGCTGAGCCAACGCGCTCTCATGGTCCCCGGCGGCGACGGCGACCTCCGCGGCGAACCAGTGGGCGACCGAGCGGACGTAGAGCAGACCGTGCCGCTCCGACAGTGCGATCGCGCGGCCCAGCTCGGCCACGGCCTCGTCGCGCCGGCCGACCGCGACGAGCGGACTCGTCGCCCTGACGCCATCGACACCAGCCGACCTCGAGTACGAGCATCGCCCGTGCCACGGTCGCCTCGGGCGCGAGCCTCGCGAGCCCGGCCTCGAGCCGAGCGACGGCCTCGGGGAGGTCACCCTGCAGGTAGGCCACCTGCGAGGTCCCGCGCCACACGTGGGCGTGGTCGGTCGCGGTCCGGGCGAGCACCAGCGCCGCCCCGAAGGTCTCCTGGGCCTAGCGGTAGTCGCCTCTCGCGCAACGCAGCTCGGCGAGTGCGAGCCGACCTCGGAACGCGGTGGGTCGGAACGCGGCTCGGCGCTGGGTGGGGAGCGCCTCGTAGGCGTCCGCGGCGCCGTCGTACAGCGCCAGTGCGACGGCTTCGGCTCCGAGCTCGTGGGCCACGGCCGCGCCGGCGACCCCACTGACGAGTGCTCCGACGGCATGAGCCTCCCCGGGAGCGACGGTGAAGGCCGCGACCCGGTGTCGAGCCACGCGCAGCTGCTGATCGGTACTGGAGCTGGCGGTGGCAGCGAGTCCATCAGCCACGACCTCGTGCATGTCGGCGCGGCGCATGGGGTCGAGCGTCGAGAGTGCGGCCTCCCGGAGCAACGGGTGTTCCAGCTGCATCGTGGGACCGGAAGCCCGCGCGAGGTTCGCGCGCCGCAGTTCGAGGACCGTGGTGCCGAGGTCGTCGATCCTGAGCGTGCCCGACACGTGCTCGATCAGCTCGAGCCGCGCATCGTCCCCGGCCACCGCGATGCAGGCGGTGAGTCGTCGCGCTGCCGGGGAGCATGCGGCGAGCCGCCGTCGCAGCAGCTCCACGATCCGGTCCGGTACGGGCGACTGGAGGAGGTCCAGGGCCGCTGGTGCCGAAGGGCGGAGGTCGAGGGCCGCTGGTGCCGACCAGTCATCGTCCGGTGGCGGTTCGAGCATGCGTGCCAGTTCGACGGTGAAGAACGGATGTCCTCGGCCCCGGGCGGCGATCCGTTCGTGCGAGGCCGGGTCGTGATCACCGACGCAGCTCGCGGCGAGCTCGGCCAGCCGGCGGGTCGGCGTCGGGGGCAGGCGCCGTAGCCGCAGACGCATGACCCGGGAGGGCAGCTCGGGTGGTGGCGCCGTCACCTCGTCTGTGCGAGCGGTGAGCAGCAGCGCCCAGCGTCGGGGGACGGGTTCGCTGCAGAGCCGGTGCAACAGGGCCTGTTGAGCTGCATCGGCCCAGTGGACGTCGTCGAGGCACAGCACGAGGGGTCGGTCCCTCGCGAGGTGATCGAGCTGACCTCGCAGAGCCGACGCGGTCGCCGCCAGCTCGGCGGGGACCGGACGGCGCCCCAGTGACGCCGCTTCCGCAGGCACCAGCAGGCGAGCCACGAGCGGCGACGTCGGTACGAGCGGAAGCCGTGCCAGGGCGGCCCGCAGGGATGCGAACGGCACCAGCCGGTCGTCCGGCACGGCCGTCGCCGCGGGGACCGAGAAGCCCTCGCGGCTCAGCGCGTCGCGCACCGCGGCGAGCAGGTGGCTCTTGCCCATCCCGGCCCCGGCCACGACCAGGACATCCCCGGCGCGTGCGTCGGCGGCTGGTCGTAGGGTCCGGAGCGCTGCGGTGAGCTCCCGTTCCCGACCGAGCAGGGGCCAAGGGTGGGCTCCACTCGCACCTCCGGCGCCGCCCGTCCCGGCCACATCTGGCGCGGCCACGGGGACCGACGGGGGCGGGTCGGTCGCGCCCAGTCCGGGTTCGTCGGTGTGGTGGGTCAGCATCGCGACCAGGGCGGGATCGACCGCGAGGCCGAGCCGTTCGAGGGCCTCGCGATGTGCGATCACGGTGCGTACTGCCTCGGCGGCGCGGCCCTCGTCCAGGTAGCCGTCCACCAGCAGCCAGCAGACCTCCTCGTCCGTGGGGTCGGCATCGAAGGCCGCCTGCCAGTCGGTCAAGCGCTCGGTGGTGCGTGCGAGCGTGAGACGCGCCTCGCGACGAGCTCGCTCGACCTCGCGACCGAGCTCGGTGGCCCAGGGTTGGTCCCGGTCCTCCAGCAGTGGCGTGGCGAGGTCGCACAGGACCCGACGCAACCGGCGCGCACGATCCACTGGCTCGGTCGTCCGCTCCGCTGCCCGGAGCTCGGCCAGGTGGGTCGTGAGATCCACCTCGACGTCGACCTGCTCGGTGAGGCCGATCGTCGCCCGGTCGGCGACGATCAGGCTGCTCGGTGCCGACGGAGGATCCACCACCGAACGCGCGAGGCTGAGGGCCTTCGACAGCGCACGGGTGGCCCGTGAAGCGTCGAGGTGTGGGAAGAGGCGCTCCATGAGGACGTCACGGGCGAGCACGTGCCGGTCGGCCAGCACCAACAGCACGACGAGTCGCCGCGCCGCCGGGCGTGGCCACGGGGCGACCACCTCGTGGTCACCGATGGTCAGCCGCATGGGTCCGAGCAGCTGCACGGAGATCGTCGCGCGTTCCACGACCCGAGGTTACGGGTTCCTCGTGTTCCGGACCGGGGGCGGACGGGAACAGCGCGGGAACAGCCGCCCGGAAGGTGGCGGACATCCCATCGAGAGGAGCAGCGCGATGCAGACGGCCAGAACCATGACGGTGGACGACACGCGAGCGGTCATGGAGGCCTACGCGGCCAGCCACGACGTCAGCTACCTCGCCGAGGACGCGGTCTACACCGACACCGCGACCGGGCAGCAGCACCAGGGCCGCGAGGCGATCGGCGCCATGCTGCGGTACGTCTACCAGGATGCCTTCGACGCCCGTGCGGCGCTTCACGAGCTCGTGGTGGGTGAGGGCTGCGCCGCGGTGTCCGGCGAGATCGTCGGGACCCACACCGGGGAGTTCGCCGGGGTACCCGCGACGGGAGCCTCGGTACGGATCCCATTGGCCGTCGTCTACCGGCTGGCGGACGATGAGATCACCGAGGCCACGATCTACCTGCAGCTCGTGCGGTTCCTCCAGCAGGTCGGGGCGATCTGAACGTCCGGGGCACGGACGCAACTCGGGTCGACCCCTCTATCCTGGGCCGGGTGATGCGGGTTCGGGAACCGGCCGTGTGGGCCGCCGCGGCGTGGGCGTCGTCCTTCGCGGCGCTCCATGTCCACTGGGTGTTCGGGGGTCGACTCGGCCTCGGTGAGGGCGCCGCAGCCGATGCGGCGTTCGAGCGGGGGTGGTTCGTGACCTTCAACGTGGTCGCGGCGGTGCTGTGCACACTCGCCGCGGCCCTGGCACTGTCCGTTCGGTGCGCGTGGGGTG